>NZ_JBHWVM010000078.1:0-37627 GCF_042736805.1 Streptomyces sp. NPDC060031 | reverse complement strand
CGCCGTACCCGCCCCGCGGCCGAGCCGACCCCGGACGCCCCGGGCCCGCAGGGCGAGGCCCCGCCGCGCCCGCCCCGGCGTACCCGCTCGGTGGCCGACGGCTCGGCGAGCCAGGCCGCCCCGGCGGAGCCGCCCGTGGACGCCCCCGGCCCGGAGGGCGAGGCCGACGCGGCCAAGCCCGAGCCGCAGGCTCCCCGCCGCCCGGCCCCCCGTAGCGCGGACGCGCCCTGGCACGACCCGAAGCCCGCCTTCGAGGACCCGGCCCCCCAGGCACCCGCACCCGCGCCCCAGGCACCCGCACCCGCGCCCCAGGCCCCCGCGCCCGCGCCCGCGCCGGAGGCACCCGCCCCCGCGCCCGCGCCGGAGGCACCCGCGCCCGCGCCGGAGCCCCCGGCCGAACCCGAGACCGCCGACCCGAACCCGAACCCGAACACCGACAACGGAGGCGACGCGTGAACGACGTCCTCGACGTCGCCCTGCGGCTGATCGTCGTCTTCGCCGTCTTCCTCGTGCTCCCGCTCGTCATCGGGCAGACCGAGCACAAGGTGATGGCCCACATGCAGGGCCGCCTCGGCCCCATGTACGCCGGCGGCTTCCACGGCTGGGCCCAGCTCGTCGCCGACGGAGTCAAGTTCGCGCAGAAGGAAGACATCGTCCCGGCCAACGCCGACCGGCGGATCTTCCAGCTCGCGCCCGCCGTCGCGCTGCTCCCCTACCTGCTCGTCCTCCTCGTGATCCCGCTCGGCCCGAGCACCGGCGCGGTCGGCCAGGTCATCGACGCGGGCCTCTTCTTCGCGCTCGCGGTCATGGGCGTCGGAGTCCTCGGCTCGCTCATGGCCGGCTGGGCCTCGGCCAACAAGTTCTCCCTGCTCGGAGGCCTGCGCACCGCCGCGCAGCTGCTCGCCTACGAACTGCCCATGCTCCTCGCGGCCGCCTCGGTCGCCATGGCCGCCGGGACGGTCTCCCTCCCCGGCATCGTCGAGGCCTTCGAGTGGTGGTGGCTGCCCTGGCAGATCATCGGCGCCCTCGTCTTCTTCACCGCCGGCCTCGCCGAACTCCAGCGGCCCCCCTTCGACATGCCCGTCGCCGACTCCGAGATCATCTTCGGCGCGTACACCGAGTACACCGGTCTGCGCTTCGCGCTGTTCCTGCTCGCCGAGTACGCCGGCATCGTCGTCCTGTGCGGCCTCACCACCGTCCTCTTCCTCGGCGGCTGGCACGGTCCCTTCGGCGGTGACGACCTCGGCTGGGTCTGGACCCTGCTGAAGGTCGCCGTCCTCGCCTTCGTCGTGATCTGGCTCCGCGTGAGCTACCCGCGACTGCGCGAGGACCAGCTGCAGAAGCTCGCCTGGACCGTACTCATCCCGCTCGCGCTCGCCCAGATCGCGCTCACCGGCATCGTGAAGGTGGCGATCAACTGATGCCCATCCCCGGATCCGGCCTGGCCAAGGGCCTCGCCGTCACCCTGCGCACGATGACGAAGCGTTCGCACACCGCCCAGTACCCCGAGGTGCAGCCCGAACTCCCGCCGCGCTCGCGCGGGGTCATCGGCCTGTTCGAGGAGAACTGCACGGTCTGCATGCTGTGCGCCCGCGAGTGCCCCGACTGGTGCATCTACATCGACTCCCACAAGGAGACGCTGCCGGCCTCCACCCCCGGTGGCCGCGAGCGCAGCCGCAACGTCCTCGACCGCTTCGCCATCGACTTCTCCCTCTGCATGTACTGCGGCATCTGCATCGAGGTGTGCCCCTTCGACGCCCTCTTCTGGTCGCCGGAGTTCGAGTACGCGGAGACCGACATCCACGAGCTCACCCACGAGCGCGACAAGCTCCGCGAGTGGATGTGGACCGTCCCGGCCCCGCCCGCTCTGGACCCCGCCGCCGAGGAGCCCAAGGAACTCGCCGCCGCCCGCAAGGCGGTGGAGAAGGCCGAGGCCGCCGCGGCCGCCGCGGCAGCCGCCGCCGAGGCCGATCGGGTCGCGGGCACGCCGGACTCACCCGGTCCGTCCGCCGACGGCACCCCCGACACCCCGGCGGGAGGCACCGCCTGATGTACGCCGCCCACCTCGCCGCGGCCACCGCGGCCACCGGCGCCGGCTCCGGCCCCGTCCCCGGCTTCCTCTCCCCGACGGGCGTCGAGATCGCCTTCGTCCTCGTCGGACTCGCCACCCTCGGCGCGGCAGCCGTCACCGTCACCACCAAGCAGCTGGTGCACGCCGCCCTGTGGCTGGTCGTCGCGCTCGGCGGCATCGCCGTCGAGTACCTGCTGCTGACCGCCGAGTTCATCGCCTGGGTCCAGGTACTGATCTACCTCGGTTCCGTGGTCGTCCTCCTCCTCTTCGGTCTGATGCTCACCAAGGCCCCCATCGGCCGCTCCCCGGACGCCGACTCCAACAACCGCTGGGTCGCGCTCGGTGTCGCCGCCGTCGCGGCCGCCGCGCTCGTCTGGGTGGTCGTGGACGCCTTCCGCACCACCTGGATCGACCTCGACGGCCCCGCCCAAGGCTCCACCCAGGTGTCCGGCGAGATCCTCTTCCGGCACTGGGTCCTGCCCTTCGAGGCGCTCTCCGTCCTCCTCCTCGCAGCCCTGATCGGCGCCATCGTGCTGTCCCGCAAGAACGACCCCGCGGACCAGGCCGCCGCCACCGCGACCACCGCCGCCGCCACCGCCACCGCCGGCGACAAGAAGGGGCAGCGCTGATGCACCTCGCCTACCCCGCCGTGCTGGCGGCGCTCCTCTTCTGCACGGGCCTGTACGGAGTGCTCGCCCGCCGCAACGCCATCCTGGTCCTGATGTCCGTCGAGCTGATGCTCAACGCCGTCAACCTCAACCTGGTGGCCTTCGACGTCTGGCTGCGCGACGCCCTGCACGCCGGCCAGGCCCTCACCCTCTTCACCATCGCCATCGCCGCCGCCGAGATCGGCATCGGCCTCGCGATCGTGCTGATGGTGTACCGCAACCGAGGCACCGCGGACGTCGACCACCTGCGCGACACCGCCGAGGGCCACGAGCCGGACAGCGCGACTGGAGCCGCCGCGTGAGCACCCCGACCCTCGCCGTCCTCGTCCCCCTCCTCCCCTTCCTGGGCGCGGTGGCGGGACTCCTCTTCGGCCGCAGCGCGCCCGGCTTCGTCCGGCCGCTCGCCGTGCTGCCGACGCTGGCCGCCGCCGTACTGGCGGTGCTCGTCGCCTTCCGCCAGGGCGGCGGCAAGGCGATCGAGACCGCGACCGAGCTGACCCCGACCGGCTCGGTGCCGATCGAGCTCTCGCTGTACCTGGACGGCTTCGCCGTGCTGGTGGCCGTCCTGGTCGGGGTCGTCGCCACCTGCGTACAGCTCTACTCGACCGCGTACCTGCGCGAGGACCCGCGCTATCCGTCGTACGCCGCTCTCGTCTCACTGTTCACCTCCGCCATGCTGCTCGTCGTCTACTCCGGCGACCTGATGGTGCTGCTGGTCGGGTGGGAAGTCATGGGCATCTGCTCGTACTTCCTGGTCGGGCACTACTGGGAGACCGAGGCGGCCCGCTCCGCCTCCCTGAAGGCCTTCCTCGTCACCAAGCTCGGTGACGTCCCCTTCCTGATCGGCCTGTTCGCGCTCGCCGCCGACGCCGACTCCTTCCAGATCACGAAGATCCTGGGCACCGTCGCCGCGGGCGGCCTCGACCACCCGACGCTGATCGCACTGCTGCTGCTCGCCGGAGTCGCGGGCAAGTCCGCGCAGTTCCCGCTGCACACCTGGCTCCCGGACGCCATGGCGGGCCCCACTCCGGTCTCCGCGCTGATCCACGCCGCGACGATGGTCGCCGCCGGTGTCTACTTCGTCGCCCGCCTCCTGCCGGTCTTCGCGGCCTCGCGGGCCGCACTGGTGGTCATGGCCGTCATGGCGGCCGTCACGATGGTCGGCTCCGCGCTCGCCGCCCTCGCCCAGGACGACATCAAGCGCGTGCTCGCCTACTCCACGATCGGCCAGCTCGGCTACATGATCGGCGCCCTGGCCGTCGGCGACCGCTCGGCCGCCGTCTTCCACCTCCTGTCCCACGGCGCCTTCAAGGCGCTGCTGTTCCTCGGCGCGGGCGTGATCATCCACGCCGCCGGCACCAACTCCCTCGCCGCCATGTCCCGCATGGACGGCCTGGCGAGGCGCATCCCCGACGCCTTCTGGACGATGACGATCGCGCTGCTCGCGCTCGCCGCCATCCCGCCCTTCGCCGGCTTCTTCTCCAAGGAAGCCGTCCTCGTCGCCGCCGAGCACACCGCCACCGGCCACTCGGAGTTCGCCCCGAGCTCGGCAGGGTGGGTGGTGCTCGTCGCCGGCGTGCTGACCGCCCTGCTCACCGCCGCCTACGCCACCCGGCTGTGGCTGATGGCCTTCCGCGGCCGGGGCGCCGCCGCCCCCGACCACGGCAAGGAGCCCGTCGCCATGACCGGCGTGCTGTGGCTGCTGGCGATCCCGTCGGTCGGCTTCGGTCTCACCGCCGGTCCCCTCGCCGACTGGTTCGACGGCAAGGAGCTCACCCCGACGGTCACCACCTCGGTCCTCGGCACGGGAGCCGCCGTCATCGGCGGCCTGCTCACCTACGCCCTCTGGCAGCGTGCCGTGGCCAAGGACGGTGCCGCGGCCGGGGTTCCCGTGTCGGTCGCCGCCGCGGAGTCTGCCGCCGAGACCCCCGAGGTCGCCGAGGTCACCCACGACCACCCCGCAGTCCCCGCCGGCACCGCCCCCGACCCCGGCACGGCGCTGCTCGGCCCACTGCACCGCCACGCGGCCGACGGCTTCCACCTCGACGCCGTCTACGACCGGCTGTTCGTCCGCCCCGTCCGGGGCGCCGCAAGCCTCGTACGCTTCCTCGACCGTGAGGTGGTGGAGACGTACGTCCGCGGCGCGGGCATCGGCCCCCGGCTGCTCGGCAGCCTCGTACGCCGCGCCCAGACCGGCAACGTGCAGAGCTACCTGAGCGCCCTGCTCGCCGGCGCCGTGGTCCTGGCGATCGCCACCGCCGTCCTCGCCAACGTCAACGCCGGATCGTGAGCCGTGAGTCAGCCGTGATTGATATCAGCCCGTCCGTGATGCAGTTCCTTCTGGCGTTCATCGTGGCCGGACCGCTCGTCGGCGCCGCCGCGGCCCTCCTGCCCGCCCCGCCCGGACTCAAGGGCAAGAGCCCCGAACAGGCCGTGCTGCGCCACGGCGTGACCGTGACCGGAGTCATCCTCGCCGCGGCCATCGCCCTCACCCTGGGCTTCGACCACGACGCCCCGTCCCGCTTCCAGGCGACGACGGACATCAGCTGGATCCAGGCGCTGAACGTCCGGATCCACCTCGGCGTCGACGGCATCTCGCTCCCCCTCCTCCTGATGACCGCGCTGCTGTTCTTCCTCTGCGCGCTCTACAGCTACTTCAAGCTCCCCGCGGGCCCCTCCCCGAAGGCCTTCGTCGCGCTGCTCCTGGTCCTCGAGTCCGGCACCCTCGCGACCTTCGCCGTACTCGACCTGCTGCTGTTCTTCCTGGCCTTCGAGATGGTCCTCATCCCGATGTACTTCCTCATCGCCCGCTGGGGCGGTGCTCAGCGGCAGGCAGCCGCCTGGCGGTTCATCCTCTACACGCTCCTCGGGTCCGTCGTCATGCTGCTCGGTCTGCTGCTGATCGGGCTGAACAGCGGCACCTTCGACATGGTGACACTCGCCTCTGACAACGGGCGCGAACTGTCCCACAGCACCCAGATCCTGGCCGTTCTGGCCATCGGGATCGGCCTCGCGGTGAAGACCCCGATGTGGCCGCTGCACAGCTGGCTGCCGGACGCCCACACCGCCGCGCCCACCGTCGGCTCCGTCCTGCTGGCCGGCGTCCTGCTCAAGATGGGCACGTACGGGTTCGTCCGCATCCTGCTCCCCGCCACCCCCGACGGCATGGCCACCTTCGCCCCCTACCTGGGCGCCTTCGCCGCCGTCGGCATCGTCTACGGGTCCCTCGCCTGCCTCGCGCTGGCGCGCAAGGGCGGCAAGGGCGACCTCAAGCGGCTCATCGCGTACTCCTCCGTCGGCCACATGGGCTTCGTGCTCCTCGGCATCGCGACCATGACCCCCACCGGCGTCAACGGCGCGCTCTTCGCCAACATCGCCCACGGCCTCATCACCGGCCTCCTCTTCTTCCTGGTCGGCGCCCTCAAGGACCGCTACGGCACCGCCGACCTCGACACCCTCGCCGGGGCCACCGGCGCAGCCCTCTACGGCCGCGCCCCGCGCTTCGGCGCGCTCCTGGCCTTCGCCGCCGTCGCCTCCCTCGGCCTGCCCGGCCTGGCCGGGTTCTGGGGCGAGATGCTGGCCCTGTTCGGCGCGTTCGACCCCGCCGAGGGCCTGTCGCGCCCGGCCTTCCTCACGTACATGGCCGTCGGCGCGTTCGGCACCCTGCTCACCGCCGCATATCTTCTGATCGTCGTACGGCGCGTGTGCATGGGGGACCCCAAGGCCGCGAGCGCCGCCCCGGCCGCCCTCGCGGACATCCAGCGCTACGAGTTCGCCGCCTGGACCCCGCTCGCCGCCCTCACCGTCCTCGCCGGCCTGTGGCCCGCGGTCCTCCTCGGCCTCACCGACCCGGCCGTCCAGAAGCTCCTCGCAGGAGGCAACTCATGACTGCCGTGACGGCCGTGACGGCCCTGGCGGTCCTCTCCGCCGAGACCCCGGGCCCCGGCCCGGCCCCGAGCCTGGTCCAGTCCGTGGACTGGCTCGCCGTGGCGCCCGTGGTCATCACCGCCGCCGTCGGCCTGGTCGTCCTGGTCGCCGACCTCTTCGTACCGCAGAAGCACAAGCCGCTCCTCGGCTGGCTCTCCGTCGCCGGCCTGGCCGCCGCGACCGCCACCCTGCTGCCGCTGCGCGCCGGCGACCGCGCCACCTTCTGCCTCACCGGGCCCGGCACCGCCGACCCGGCCGCGTGCAGCTACACCGCCGACCACTTCGCGCTCGTCGTCCAGTTCCTGGTGCTGGCCGGCGCCCTGATCACCGCCCTGCTGTCGGTCACCGCCGTCCGCGACGCGCGCATGCCGGCCGGCGAGTACTGGTTCCTGCTGCTCTCCTCCGCCGCGGGCGCGGCCCTGCTGCCCGCCTCCCGCGACCTCGCCACCCTGATCGTCGCCCTCGAAGTCGCCTCGCTGCCGGCCTTCGCCCTCGTCGGCATGCGCCGCGGCGACCGGCTCTCCTCCGAGGCCGCCCTCAAGTTCTTCCTCTCCTCGGTCACCGCCACCGCGGTCTCCCTGCTCGGCGTCAGCTTCGTCTACGCCACCACCGGCTCCCTGCACCTCAGCCAGGTCGCCGACCGGCTGGAGAGCGTCCCCGGGCAGCTCGACACCCTCGCCATGGCAGGCGTCGCGCTCACCCTCGTCGGCTTCGCCTTCAAGACCGCGGCCGTCCCCTTCCACTTCTGGGTCCCGGACACCTACGTGGGCGCCCCGCTGCCCATCGCCGGCTACCTCTCGGTGATCGGCAAGGCCGTCGGCTTCACCGGCCTCGTCCTCGTCACCGTGATCGCGTTCCCGGCGTACTCCGACATCTGGGGCCCGGCCCTGGCCGTCCTCGCCGCGCTCACCATGACGCTCGGCAACGCCGCCGCCCTGCGCCAGTCCCCGGACCGCCCGAACAGCGCCGTGCGGCTGCTCGCCTGGTCCTCCGTCGGCCAGGCCGGCTACCTGCTGGTCCCGATCGCCGCGGCCGCGTACTCCGACCGCGACCAGATCGGCTCCACCGTCGCGTACGCCCTCATGTACGCCGTCGTGAACTTCGGCGCCTTCGCCGTGGCCGCCCTGGTGGCCCGTACGAAGCCGCTGCACCGGATCAGCGACTACCGCGGCCTGTACGCCGAGCGCCCCTTCGCCGCGCTCGCGCTGGCCTTCTTCCTGCTCTGCCTGGCCGGTCTGCCGCCGGGCATCATCGGGCTCTTCGCGAAGATCACCGTCTTCCGGGCGGCCGTCGACGCGGGCCTGGGCTGGCTGGCCGTGGTCATGGCCGTGAACGTCGTCATGGCCCTCTACTACTACCTGCGCTGGACGGCGCTCCTCTTCCGCGCTCCGGAGGAAGCGACGCCGTCCGAGACCCCCGCCGCCCGTACCTCGGCCCCGTGGCCGGTGACGACCGCCATCGTGCTCACCGCCGCGGTCGCGGTGGTGCTCTCGGGCGCCCCGCAGCTCGTCCTGCGCTTCGCGGCGGGCAGCCTGTTCCCGCAGTAACCCGTACGGAGCAACGCCCGCCGCTGCCCCGCCGCCCCCGCCCCGGGGGCGGCGGGGCAGTCGTGCCCCGGGAACCCGGCGCCCCCACCTGGCGTTGACCAGTGAGGGAGGGTCCACTGGACCGAAGACCCTCAGTTCCATGACGGGGCTCCCCGGCCGCACCATTTGGAGGGCGTACCGTGCACCGCCGGCACAACGGGCTGAAGACCGCCGTACTCCTCGGCGGGCTGTCGGCACTCATCATCGTCATCGGAAGCCTCTTCGGGCGGGGCGGCCTGATCGTCGCCGTGCTCGTCGCCCTCGGGACGAATGCGTACGCGTACTGGAACAGCGACAAGCTGGCTCTACGCGCGATGCGCGCCCGCCCCGTCAGCGAGTTCGAGGCCCCCGAGCTGTACCGCATGGTGCGCGAGCTCTCCACCTCCGCGCGCCAGCCCATGCCCCGGCTCTACATCTCCCCGACCGAGGCGCCCAACGCGTTCGCCACCGGCCGCAATCCGCGCAACGCCGCGGTGTGCTGCACCGAGGGCATCCTGCGCATCCTCGACGAGCGCGAGCTGCGCGGGGTCATCGGCCACGAGTTGAGCCACGTCTACAACCGCGACATCCTGATCTCATCGGTCGCCGGGGCCCTTGCCTCCGTGATCATGTTTCTGGTGAACTTCGCCTGGCTGATCCCGATCGGCCGGTCGAACGACGACGAGCGCCCCGGTTTCCTCGGCATGCTGCTGATCATGATCCTGGGGCCGCTGGCCGCGTCCGTGATCCAGCTCGCGATCAGCCGCTCGCGCGAGTACGAGGCGGACGCCTCCGGGGCCCAGCTCACCGGGGACCCGCTGGCCCTCGCCAGCGCCCTGCGCAAGCTTGACGCGGGCACCAAGCAGCTACCGCTGCCGCCCGAGCCCCGACTGGAGACAGCGAGCCACATGATGATCGCCAACCCGTTCAGGCCGGGTGAGGGACTCTCGAAGATGTTCTCCACCCACCCTCCGATGGCCGAGCGCATCGCCCGGCTCGAACAAATGGCAGGCCGCAGGCAGTGAAGACAATCCTGAACATCATCTGGCTCGTCCTGAGCGGCATCTGGCTGTTCCTCGGCTACTGCCTGGCGGGCGTGCTGCTCTGCATCACCATCATCGGCATCCCCTTCGGCATCGCCGCCTTCCGCATCGCGGTGTACGCCCTGTGGCCCTTCGGCTACACCACGGTCGAGCGGCGCGACGCGGGCGCGCCGTCCTGCGTCGGCAACGTGCTGTGGCTGGTCCTCGCGGGCTGGTGGCTGGCCCTGGGCCACATCATCACCGGCCTCGCCCTGTGCGTGACGATCATCGGCATCCCGTTCGGCATCGCCAACTTCAAGATGGTCCCGCTGTCGCTGCTCCCGCTGGGCCGCGAGATCGTCCCGACGAACGCGCCGTTCGCTTCGCGCTGAGCGCCCGTACGGGGCCGACGGCCGTAGGCCCCCGAACACCGCCCTTTCGAGGCCGGTCCGCCCTGCCGGCGGGCCGGCCTTCGGCGTAGCGCCTGCGGCTGCCTTTCCGTCCGGGCGGCTGCTCCTACTTCTCCCGGCCGAGCCTGTCCGCGGCCTCGGCGGCCGCGGCCACGGCGCCCGCGCCGGCCTTCTCGGAGTCGCCGTCGGCGGGGGAGTACCGGACCGAGACCACCACGTTGCTCCGGCGGAAGACGACCTCGGCGGCCCCGTTGCTCCCGGCGATGTAGCGGTAGCGGATGAAGGCCTCGTCCCCGAAGTCCGTCAGATCCGTCGTCATCGGACCCGCCTTCCCCTCGGGCTCCGCCTTCGTGCGCAGGAAGCTGGTGTGCGCCTCGTCCAGCCACAGGCGCGTCACCTGCACCTGCACGGTCGGCGGGCCGCCGCCGGCGACCTTCGCGGGAGCCCACGTGCAGTACGCCATGGCCCGCTTCTCCTCCGGCTCCGGTTCCACCGGGACCAGCCGCCTGACCGTCTGCGTCGAGACGAGCGCGCACGGGTCGGGATCCGAGGCGAAGTCGCCCTGCTTCGACTGCTTCCAGAGCTGCCAGGCGACGACGGCGACGAGCACGAGGGCCAGCACGCCTATGGCGGTGCGGGCGCGGCGGGGCAGTGAGTGCATCGCCGCAGCGTAGTGCCGGACGGGTGGAAGGCCCAGGTCAGGGCGATTGTCAGTGGGGGCTGTCACTGTGTGTGCATGAATGAGGACGAGTAGTTGCCGGAGCGAGCCGCAGCCCGTGCGCGCCACCGCGCGCCGGACCACGAAGCGCCCGTGCCGGCGCCGCTGACGCCCTGGGCCGGCTTCAGACCCCGGGCGTGAAGCGCCTGCGCACGGCGTAGGCGAGCGCGCCCGCGGCCAGTACCGCCGCGCCCGGGGCCACCGAGGCGGCGGGCAGCGCGCAGGCCAGCACCGCACAGCCGGACAGCCCGACCGCTGCCACGGCCCGGTCCTTGACACCTGAATCGAGAGTCCACGCGGAGGCGTTCGCGATCGCGTAGTAGACCAGCACCCCGAAGGAAGAGAAGCCGATCGCGCCCCGCAGATCGGTGGTGGCCGCGAGCACCGCCACCACCGCGCCCACCGCCGGCTCCGCATGGTGCGGCACCCGGCGCCGCGGGTGTACCGCCGCCAGCGTGCGGGGGAGATGGCCGTCGCGGGCCATCGCCAGGACCGTCCGCGACACCCCGAGCACCAGGGCGAGCAGCGAGCCCAGCGCCGCCAGGGCCGCCCCGACCCGGACCACGGGGGCCATGGCGGGCCGACCGGCCGCCCGTACCGCGTCGGCCAGCGGGGCCGACGACTGCGCCAGGCCGTCGGCGCCGAGCACCGAGAGCGCCGCCACCGCGACCGCGGCGTACACGAACAGGGCGATCCCGAGGGCGAGGGGCACCGCCCGCGGGATCGTGCGCTGCGGATCGCGCACCTCCTCGCCCAGGGTGGTGATCCGGGCGTAGCCCGCGAAGGCGAAGAACAGCAGCCCGGCCGCCTGCAGCAGCCCGCTGCCGCCGATCCCGTCCGCGCCGCCCAGGCGGCCGGCGTCCGCCGCGCCGGAGGACAGGCACGCCACCACGACCCCGGCCAGTACGGCCAGTACCGCCACCACGATCACCCGGGCGATCCGGGCGGTCCTCTGCACACCGCCGTAACTCGCGGCGGTCAGCGCCACCACCGCCGCGACGGCCACGGCACGCTGCTGCCCGGGCCATGCGTACGCCCCGACGGTGAGCGCCATGGCCGCGCAGGACGCGGTCTTGCCGATGACGAAGCCCCAGCCGGCCAAGTGGCCCCAGAAGGGGCCCAACCGCTCACGCCCGTACACGTAGGTGCCGCCGGAGGACGGATACCGGGCGGCGAGCCGCGCCGAGGAGAGCGCGTTGCAGCAGGCCACCCCGGCCGCCACGGCGAGGGCCGCGAGGAGCGCGCCGCCCGCGCTGCCCGCCGCGTGGGCCGCCGGGGCGAGCGCGGCGAAGATCCCGGCCCCGACCATCGCGCCGAGTCCGACGACGACCGCGTCGGACACGCCCAGCGTGCGCTTCAGCTCGTTGTCCACGGGCGGAGGGTAGTCGGCCCAGATGACGCCCTTGGGGCCGGAGAGCGGCGTGCGCCGGTCCTGCCAGAGCCGGGCAGCGCGGTCAGGCACGCGTGGTCGAGGCGGCGCAGACCGCTCAGGTCGAGCCGTACGCCGCGCCCGTCGTCCGGTACGGCGTTCAGCAGGATCCAGCGAGGAACCCCGGGCCTCCACCCCGGGAGGAGCCGCTTCTCTGGACTGCCGCAGAAACGACCGCGGCCCGGCGGTCCGTGAAGGACCGCCGGGCCGGCGTGGGTCCGGTCGGAGACCGGGTAACGGTGTGATCAGCGGTAGTTCACGTACTGGATCGCGAAGTCCAGGTCCTTGCCCTTGAGGAGCGCCTGGATGGCCTGGAGGTCGTCGCGGCTCTTCGAGCTGACGCGCAGCTCCTCGCCCTGGACCTGGGCCTTGACACCCTTGGGACCCTCGTCCCGGATGATCTTCGCGACCTTCTTGGCGTTCTCCTGGGAGATGCCCTCCTCGATCGAGGCGAAGATCTTGTACTCCTTGCCGGACAGCTGCGGCTCGCCGGCGTCGAGCGCCTTGAGGGAGATGCCGCGCTTGATCAGCTTGGTCTCGAAGACGTCGAGGATGGCCTTGACGCGCTCCTCGGAGTTCGCCTCCATCACGATCTTCTCGCCCGACCAGGCGATCGTGGCGCCGGTGCCCTTGAAGTCGTAGCGCTGCGAGAGTTCCTTGGCGGCCTGGTTGAGGGCGTTGTCGACCTCCTGCCGCTCGACCTTCGAGACGATGTCGAAACTGGAGTCGGCCATGTGCTGTGGCTCCTTGAAGTCGGCTGTGACGGCCCCGAAGGGCGCGGCCGGACATCCCCGGCCCGCTCGGCAAAGCCTAGCCACCGTGTCCGCCGGCGGCGCTGATCAATCCGGTGGCGAAGCATCCCCGGTCATCAGGTATCGTTTACGTCGTTGCCAGGGAGCGCCGCCGCAAGGCGGAAAAAATGGCAGCGACCCTTGGCGGTGTGCCCGAGTGGCCAAAGGGAGCAGACTGTAAATCTGCCGGCTCAGCCTACCCAGGTTCGAACCCTGGCGCCGCCACGCGATGTGAGACCCCCGTTACTGCGGAAACGCAGTGACGGGGGTCTTCTCGCATGCGTCCGCGAGCCCGGCAGTGCCCGGGCGCACCGCAGGTCCAGTCGAGCGAACCTGTCGGGACCCGCAGCGGCCCGCCGCTCGCGCCCCGGCGTGCGGGACAAGGGCAGACACCGATTCGGCCGCCGCCCGTCCGGCGTCGGAGCCGATCATCAGCCGCATCGTCTGGGCCCGCCGTTCGTTGCACGGGGGTGAAATGGACATCTGACACACGTGGAAGGGTCGGCGGCGGAGTGCTCATCGCCCTGCTCGGGGCCGGGATCCCGGCTCTCGTGGGGGCGGCGCTCCACACGGAAGTGGGCCAGCCGTACGAGGAGACCCGACTGTACTTCGGCACCGACCGCCCCGGCGGCCGGCCCCCGGTCGCGGAGGGGGAGTTCATGGGCTTCCTGGAGCGGGAGATCACCCCCGCCTTCCCCGAGGGACTCACCGTCCACGACGGGTACGGCCAGTGGCGGGGCCAGGACGGCAAGGCCGTGCACGAGACCTCGTACGAGGTGGTGCTGCTGTACCCCGAGAAGGACGCCGACGAGCGCAGCGTGCGCATCGAGCGGATCCGGCGGGCGTACGAGGACCGCTTCCAGCAGGACTCGGTCGGGCGGTCCGACGACAAGGTGACCGCGGAGTTCTGAGGAGTCCTCAGGGGACGCGGGCCGGCTGCCGGCTTCCGTCAGTTGCCCGCCATGTCCTTGACCGCCACTGACACCGGGGTCGCGCCGGAGATCAGCTCCAGGGTCAGGCCCGCCGTCGCCGGGGTCTCGATCAGCTCCGCCAGCACCGCCGCCACGTCGTCGCGCGGGATCGACCCGCGGCCCGTCCTCGCCTCCAGCCGGACCAGGCCCGTACCCGCGTCGTCGATCAGCGAGCCGGGGCGCAGTACGGTCCACTCCAGGCCCAGCCGGGTGCGGACGTGGTCGTCGGCCTCGCCCTTGGCCCGCAGGTAGATGTCGAAGACGTCGTCGCCCTCGTGCCGCGAGTCCGCGCCCATCGAGGACACCATCAGGAAGCGCCGGACGCGGGCCCGTTCGGCGGCGTCCGCGAAGAGCACCGCCGCACCCCGGTCGACGGTGTCCTTGCGCCCGACGCCGCTGCCGGGACCCGCGCCGGCCGCGAACACCGCCGCGTCCGCGCCCTGCAGGATCCCGGCCACGTGCTCGACCGAAGCCGATTCCAGGTCGCACAGCACCGGTTCGGCGCCCGCCTGCCTGAGGTCGTCGCCCTGTGCGGGGTCACGGATGATGCCCGCGACCTCGTACCCGCGCGCGGCGAGCAGGCGCTCCAGCCGCAGCGCGATCTGACCGTGTCCACCCGCGATGACGATGCGCATGTCCCGACCGTACGACGACCCGGGCACGTGCGCCCGCGAACGGACGGCGAACGCTCAGGGACCGGGTTCCATACGGCCCTGCCGGGGCAGGTCCAGCGCCACGGCGACGGCGGAATCGCAGTACTCCCGTACGGCACTCGTCCGGGCTACCACCCGCCCGCGGTGGATCACGATCCGGCTGTACGCGAGGGACAGCACCCCCGCGATCCGGTCCCCGCGCACCGCGAGCAGCTCCGCCGGGAAGCCCGCCTCCACCCGCACCTCCGGCAGGCCCATCGCCTCGCGGGCGGCGGCGCTGATCGCGTCGTAGGCCTCCATGGGCCGCAGGCCCCCCTGGGAGGCCAGCAGGTACGCGGCTTCGAGCGGGTCCCCGCGGCCGACCGGGTTCCCGGCGTCCCGCAGGGCTCCGCTTCCGGCGGCGACCCGCACCCCGGCCGCGCGCAGGAGCCGTACGGGGGCGGTGCGCAGGCCGCGGCGTTCCAGGGCCGCGCAGTCGCCCTGGGGCAGGCAGATGACCCGTACGCCGGCCGCGGCCAACTGGTCGGCGGCGCGCGCCGCCACGTCGAGCGGGAGCCGGGACAGGCCGCCGCAGGGGCCGAGGGACACCCCGGGGCGCAGTCCGCCGGCCATCGCCGCGAGCCGGGACAGGCGGGCGGGGTCGTCACCGTCCGTGTGCAGGTCGACGGGGCAGCCGTGCTCGGCGGCGAGTTCCAGTACGGCTTCGAGGAAGCCGGTCGGGTCGGGGTCGAGGTCGGGGCAGCCGCCGATGACGGAGGCGCCCATCTTGACGGCGTCCCGCAGCATGGCGAGCCCGTCCGCGCCGGCCACCCCGGTCAGCAGCCGCGGGAAGGCGACGGCGGTGAGGTCGGTGAGCCCGCGCAGGGAGCGGCGGGCCTGGAGGACGGCCTCCATGGGGCCGAGGCCGTGCACGTCGCCGATCCGGACGTGTGAGCGTACGGCGGTGGCGCCGTGGCCGAGCTGGAGCAGGGCGGCCTCGGTGGCCCGGCGCTGCACCTCGTCGGGGGTGTGGGAGACGGGACCCTCCCCGTCGGCCGTCAGGGCGGTGTCGCCGTGGGCGTGCGGCTCGACCGGGGCGGGCAGCAGCAGGTAGCCGCTCAGGTCCACGCGGGAGATCGCGGGCGCGGGCAGGCTCCCGGCCGTGCCGACGGCCTGGATCCGGCCGCCGCTGAGGCGGACGTCGACGGTGCGGCCGTCGGTGAGGCGGGCCCCGGCGAGCAGGAGGGTCGTGGACTCGGCGGCTGCCGCGTTCCCGTGGCCGGCCGGGCGCAGGTGCCCGTGGCCGCCGCCGTCGCCGCGGCCGCTGCGCGGGGAGTGGGACGGCTGCTGCTGCGGCTGGCTGTCGGACATCGCGCTCCTGCGGTGGCTCGGGCGGTTCCTGGGCCGTGGCCGCCCGGCCCGCGGCCCAAGATCACGCAGCGTGCTCAGAGCCTAGGGCGCGGGGGTGCCCGCTTCACGGAAGAGCGCAATAGTCGTACCGGTGTGGTGCCCACGCGCCCCGGCGTGCGGGCGCGCGCCGGGGCGGCGGACCGCAGAGGCCGACGGGCGGGTGAGGGACGGGTGAGGGACGGGTGACGGATTGGCGGTGGGGGCGTTGGGCGGTCGGTGCGCGGGGTGGCCGACTGTGACCCCGCACACAATCCGGGCCGAAAAGGGGGCCAGAGGGGCCGGAGTGGTGATCGGGAATGGCTTCGCGGAGTCCTCCGAGGCCAGGCCCCGCAAAGGATTTGGGCGATCGGCGGGCAACCGTGTAATGTCTTCCTCGCTCGCCCCAATAGCTCAGTCGGTAGAGCGTCTCCATGGTAAGGAGAAGGTCTGCGGTTCGATTCCGCATTGGGGCTCTGGTGAGAGAGGTTCCCCACCCTCGGGTGGGGAGTCGATCACATCAAAGCGGCGTAGCTCAGTCGGTAGAGCAAGCGGCTCATAATCGCTGTGTCACCGGTTCAAGTCCGGTCGCCGCTACACACAGTAGCCGATTGCGGGGTCGGTCTCCCGGTCGGCTACTCTTGTTTGCGTTCATCCGTCCCAATTTCCGTCAAGGAGCACTCACGTGGCTGCCACCGACGTCCGCCCGAAGATCACGCTGGCCTGCGTGGAGTGCAAGGAGCGGAACTACATCACCAAGAAGAACCGGCGTAACGACCCGGACCGTCTTGAGATGAAGAAGCACTGCCCGCGTTGCAACTCGCACACCGCGCACCGCGAGACCCGCTGACCCCAGCGAAGTCCCGCAATATAGGCACCGGCATGAGGTCGTCCCCTTCTATAGGGGGCGGCCTTGCGTCGTTTCCGGGCCCGTCTCGTCTCGTCTCGGATCTTCGAATCTTCGACTGCTGTCTTCGATCTCTGCATGTTCCTTCAACAGGAGGTAGTGAGCCATGGCGCTCGACCAGTCCTTCGTGGGGCGGAGCTACCCGCCCACCGATCCGTACGAGGTCGGCCGGGAGAAGATCCGCGAATTCGCGGTTGCGGTGGGTGACGCCAATCCCGTCTACACCGACCCCGATGCGGCCAAGGCGTTCGGCCACCTGGACGTGATCGCTCCGCCGACCTTTGTGTTTGCCATCACGTTCGCGGCGGCCGGGCAGGTCGTCGCGGACCCGCAACTGGGTCTGGACTACAGCCGCGTCGTGCACGGCGACCAGAAGTTCGCGTACTCCCGCCCCGTGCGGGCCGGTGACCGGCTCACCGTGACCTCGACCATCGAGGCCGTGAAGTCCCTCGCGGGCAACGACATCATCGACATCCGCGGCGAGGTCCACGACGAGACCGGCGAGCACGTGGTGACGGCGTGGACGAAGCTCGTCTCCCGCGCCCCCGAGGAGGCCTGAGATGACTGCGCAGATCCAGTACGACGACGTCGAGGTCGGCACCGAGCTGCCGGCGGCGTCCTTCCCCGTGACGCGGGCGACGCTGGTCCGGTACGCGGGTGCCTCCGGCGACTTCAACCCGATCCACTGGAACGAGAAGTTCGCCCAGGAGGTCGGGCTGCCGGACGTCATCGCGCACGGCATGTTCACCATGGCCGAGGCGGTACGGGTGGTCACGGACTGGGTGGGCGACCCGGGTGCGGTCGTCGAGTACGGGGTCCGCTTCACCAAGCCGGTCGTGGTCCCGAACGACGACCAGGGCGCGCTGATCGAGGTCACCGCGAAGGTCGCCGCGAAGCTGGAGGACAACCGGGTACGGGTCGACCTGACGGCGATGAGCGCGGGCCAGAAGGTCCTGGGCATGTCCCGCGCGGTGGTCACCCTGGCCTGACCTCGGGCGCCCCGGGGGCGCCTGGCTTCGGGCGAACCCCCGGTGCGCCGTGTGCTGCTCGGCGACCTTCCCGCCGCCCCGCAGGGCTCCCGCTGCCCTGTGCCGCTCGGTGGCCTCCCGCCGTCGTGCCCGCTGCCCGGGGTTTGGGTTACCGCGCCCGGGCGGCAGCCCGACGCCGTGTGCCCCCGCTGCGGGTCCGGGCTTCCGGCCGCTCCGGCCCGTTGGTGGCTTCCCCGACGCCCGGTCCGCTGTCCTGGCCTCCGGCCGCGCGTCAGTCCTGCCGTCTCGCCCGGCCGCCTGCGCTGCTTGGCCCGCCCGCCCGCCCGCCCGCCGCTCCGGTCCCCGGCCCCGCCCTGCCTTCCGACCTCGCCGTCCGGAGCCTCCCGTCGCGGTGCCGGGGGGCAGTCCGCCGCCACGCGCTCGGGCCGCGCCGGCGATCCCGCTCCGCCGCGGCCCGGGCCGTTCGGCGGACTTCCGTCATCGTGCCCGGGCGGTACCGCCGCCGCGCGTCCCCGCCTCGGGCGCGGGGTTCCGGTCGCTCCGGCCCGGTGGCCCCGACGCCGGGCGCGCGGCCCTGGCCCACCGGCCGAGCCTGGCCGCCTGGCCGCCTGCGCTGCTTGGGCCGCCCGGGACCTTCCGCCCCGCGCCGCCGCGCCCGCGGGGCTTGCGTAGTTAGTGATTGAGTACTAACTTAGGGGCATGGCAAGGATGAGTGCAGAGGAGCGGCGCGAGAGCGTCATTCGCGCGGCGATGAGCGAGTTCGCCCGGGGCGGCTACTACGGGACCTCCACCGAGGCGATCGCCAAGCGCGTCGGCGTCTCGCAGCCGTACCTCTTCCGGCTCTTCCCCAACAAGCAGGCGATGTTCCTCGCCGCCGCCGCCCGCTGCATGGAGGAGGTCCGGCTCGTCTTCGAGGAGGCCGCCAAGGGGCACCACGGAGAGGATGCGATCAAGGTCATGGGGGAGGCCTACATGCAGTTGATCGCCGACCACCCCGAAAAGCTCCAGATGCAGCTCCAGACGTTCGTGACCGTCTCCGCCGCCGAAGCCGCCGGGGAGCCGGGCTTCGGGGAGATGGTCCGGGCCGCGTGGATGGAGCTCTGGGACACCGTTCACGTGCCGCTCGGGGCGGACGTCAACGAGACCACCACCTTCATGGCGTACGGGATGCTCATCAACACCCTGGCCGCCATGGGCTTCCCGCCCGGGCACCGGGTGTGGGAGGGGTGCTACGCCTCCGCGCGCCCCGTCGCTCCCACCCGGGGCGATTAGCCCTCGGCGCCTCGGAAGCACCGAAGCGTCGAAGCACCGAACCCCCGTACCGCCGCGTCACCGCGTAACTCTGCCCACGAAAGTTAGTCAGCAATAACTAACATCCCCAGGGGGGACCTCGTGAACACGCAAGACAAGCTCGGCCGGCCCGCGATATGGGCCCTCATCCTCACCGCCGCCGCGAGCTTCATGGCCGCCCTCGACAACCTCGTCGTGACGACCGCCCTCCCCGCCATCCGCGAGGACCTCGGCGGCAAGCTGGAGGACCTGGAGTGGACGGTGAACGCGTACACGCTCACCTTCGCCGTCCTCCTCCTCTTCGGCTCCGCCCTCGGCGACCGCTTCGGGCGCCGCCGGCTCTTCATCGCCGGGCTCGCCGTCTTCACCGGCGCCTCCGCCGCCGCCGCGCTCTCGCCCGGCATCAACGAGCTCATCGTCGCCCGCGCCGTCCAGGGCGTCGGGGCCGCGGTCATGATGCCGCTCTCCCTCACCCTGCTGACCGCCGCCGTCCCGGCCGCCCGCCGCGGCATGGCCCTCGGCATCTACGGCGCCGTCGGCGGCCTCGCCGTCGCCATCGGCCCCCTCGTCGGCGGCAGCCTGACCGAGCACGTCTCCTGGCAGTGGATCTTCTGGCTCAACGTCCCGATCGGCCTCGCCCTGCTCCCGCTCGCCCGCCTGCGCCTCGCCGAATCCGCCGCCCCCGGCTCGCGGCTCGACGTACCGGGCACGCTCCTCATCAGCGGCGGCCTCTTCGGAATCGTCTACGCCCTGGTCAACGCCAACGCGGACGGCTGGACCAGCGCCCCCGTCCTCACCGGACTGATCGTCGGATCCGTGCTCGTCGGCGGCTTCATCCACCACGGGTTCAACAGCGCGAACCCCATGCTCCCCATGCGCCTCTTCCGTGACCGCGGCTTCTTCGGCATCAACATGGCCAGCCTGCTGATGTACGTGGGGATGTTCGGCTCGATCTTCCTGCTGAGCCAGTTCTTCCAGGGCGTCTCCGGCTACTCCCCGACCGAGGCCGGCCTGCGCATGCTGCCCTGGACCGGCATGCCGATGCTCGTCGCCCCGATCGCCGGCATCCTCTCCGACCGGATCGGCAGCCGACCCGTCGTCGCGTGGGGGCTGACGCTGCAGGCCGTGGGCCTCGGCTGGTTCGCGGTGATCCTGAGCACGGACGTCTCCTACGCCGCCCAGCTCCCGGCCCTGATCCTCAGCGGCATCGGCATGGCCCTGTACTTCGCCCCCGCCTCCAACGCGCTGATGTCCACCGTCGCCCCCGCCGACCAGGGCAAGGCCTCCGGGACCAACAGCGCCCTGCGCGAAGTGGGCGGAGCCCTCGGAGTCGCGGTCCTCGCCTCGGTCTTCTCCGCCCAGGGCGGCTACGAGTCCGGCCAGGCCTTCACCGACGGGACCGTCCCCGCGCTGTGGATCGGCGCCGGAGCCGTGGCGCTGGCCGCGGCCCTCGCCCTCCTGCTGCCCCGCAAGGCGAAGCAGCCCGCCGAAGGGACGGCCGCCTCGTCCACCACGCCCGCCTCGTCCACCACGCCCGCCTCGTCCGTCACGCCCGCCACCACCGGCGCGGCCCCGGAGCAGGTCCCGGCCGCGAGCTGACACCGCCGCGGACCGAACCCAGGCGCGAAGCCCGGCACGAGCCCCGCACCAAGCTCCGCACGAAGCCCCGCACCATGCCCCGTACGACTCGACCCACTCACCGCGAAGGAGTGCCCGCCATGCCCGACATCCCCTGGTCCACGCCCACCCGGGCCGCCCCCGACGCCGAGGTCTACGTCATGGCCTCCCGCTTCGAGACCGCCACCCTCACCGGCGCCGTCAGGTTCTTCCTCAAGTCGCCCGGCATCATCGGCCAGATCCGCAAGGCCCCCGGAGCCCACGGCGTCGCCCTGCGGGCCCGCGTCCTCAGCCGGACCTTCCTCACCCTCTCCGCCTGGGAGGACCGTGAGGCGCTCTACCGCTTCGCCCGCAGCGAGCCGCACCGCTCCAGCTCGCGCGCGGCCGCCGGTTTCATGAAGGAATCCGCCTTCGCCTTCTGGACCGTCCCGGCCGCGCAGCTCCCCATCGGCTGGGCCGAGGCGGAGCGGCGCCTCGCCGAACAGAAGTCGGCCGCCTGAGCCCGGCGGCACGGGGGAAGCGCCCGTACGGTCCGTGGCCCCGCAGGGATGCGAGGGCACGGACCGTACTCTTGTCCACGTGCAGGAACTCCACGACGCCCCCCTCGCCCCATTGACCACCTTCCGCCTCGGCGGCCCCGCCACCCGTCTGGTCACCGCGACCACCGACGCCGAGGTGGTCGCCACCGTCCGCGCCGCGGACGAGAGCGGCACGCCGCTCCTGGTCATCGGCGGCGGCAGCAACCTGGTCATCGGCGACCGCGGCTTCGACGGCACCGCCCTGCGCATCGCGACCACCGGCTTCCACCTGGACGGCACGCGCCTGGAGCTCGCCGCGGGCGAGAACTGGAGCGACGCCGTCGCCCGCGCCGTCGACGCCGGCCTGGCGGGCATCGAGTGCCTCGCCGGAATCCCCGGCTCCGCCGGTGCGACCCCGATCCAGAACGTCGGGGCGTACGGCCAGGAGGTCTGCGACACCATCACCGAGGTCGTCGCCTACGACCGCACCCGCCGCGAGACGGTCACGCTGACCGCCGCCGAGTGCGCCTTCTCGTACCGCGACAGCCTCTTCAAGCACCAGCCCGAGCGGTACGTCGTCCTGCGCGTGCGCTTCGCCCTGGAGGACGCCGGCGGGCTGTCCGCGCCGATCAAGTACCCCGAGACCGCCCGCGCCCTCGGCGTCGAGGCCGGCGACCGGGTACCCGCCGCCACCGCCCGCGAGACCGTACTGCGGCTGCGCGCCGGCAAGGGCATGGTCCTCGACCCCGCCGACCACGACACCTGGTCCGCCGGATCCTTCTTCCACAACCCGATCCTGAGCGACGAGGCGTACGCCGCCTTCCTCGCCCGCGCCCAGGACCGCCTCGGCCCCGAGGCCGCCCCGCCCGCGTACCCCGCCGGCGAGGGCCGTACGAAGACCAGCGCGGCCTGGCTGATCGACAAGGCCGGCTTCACCAAGGGCTACGGCACCGGCCCCGCGCGCATCTCCACCAAGCACACCCTCGCCCTGACCAACCGCGGCGAGGCCACCACCGAGGACCTCCTCGCCCTGGCCCGCGAGGTGGTCGCGGGCGTCCACGCGGCCTTCGGCGTCACCCTGGTCAACGAACCGGTGACGGTCGGCGTCAGCATCTGAGGAGCCCCGGCCGCCCATGCTCTGTCCCCTGCACGGGGCCGGTACGGACCCCACCCGCCTGGTGGGACGCACGATCAGCCGAGTCGTCGCGTCCTGGCACTTCAGCGACGGCGAGCGCTCCGAGTCGCCGCTCGACGTCTGGCTGATCGACAGCGCGGGCGAATCCACCCGGATCACCACCGGGTCCGACTGGTGCCTCATGGTCGAGTCCGCCGGCCCCCACGCGTCCTACGACGTGGGGGAGTGGGGCCGCATCGAGGTCGGCGAGGACCTCGGCGACCACCCCTTCCTGCGCCACCTCGGCGAAACCGTCACCTCGGTGGCCGAGTACGCGCTGCCCGAGCAGGGGCGCACGCACCTGGAGATCGGCTTCCCGGACGGCCGCCGGGTACGGGCCGACTGCCATGAGGGGGACCTGAGGCTCACGCGCTGAGCCAGTGGTCGATCCCCCCGAGCAGCTTCTCCTGCACGTCGGCCGGCGCGGCCGAACCGCGCACCGACTGGCGGGCCAGCTCGGCGAGTTCGGCGTCCGTGAAGCCGTGGTGGCGGCGGGCGATCTCGTACTGCGCCGCGAGCCGGGACCCGAACAGCAGCGGGTCGTCGGCGCCGAGCGCCATCGGCACCCCGGCGTCGAAGAGGGTGCGCAGCGGGACGTCCTCGGGCCGCTCGTAGACCCCGAGGGCCACGTTCGAGGCGGGGCAGACCTCGCAGGTGATCTGCCGGTCGGCGAGGCGCTTGAGCAGCCGAGGGTCCTCGGCGGCCCGTACGCCGTGCCCGATGCGGGAGGCGTGAAGGTCGTCGAGGCAGTCGCGGACGGAGGCCGGGCCGGTGAGCTCGCCGCCGTGCGGGGCGGCGATCAGGCCGCCCTCGCGGGCGATGGCGAAGGCGCGGTCGAAGTCGCGGGCCATGCCGCGGCGCTCGTCGTTGGAGAGCCCGAAGCCGACGATGCCGCGGTCGGCGTAGCGGACGGCGAGGCGGGCGAGGGTGCGGGCGTCGAGGGGGTGCTTCATGCGGTTCGCGGCGATCAGGACCCGCATCCCGAGGCCGGTCTCGCGGGACGCGCTGTCCACGGCGTCGAGGATGATCTCGACGGCGGGGATCATCCCGCCGAGCAGGGGCGCGTACGAGGTGGGATCGACCTGGATCTCCAGCCAGCCGCTGCCGTCCCGTACGTCTTCCTCCGCGGCCTCGCGGACGAGGCGGCGGATGTCGTCGGGCTCGCGCAGGCACGAGCGGGCGGCGTCGTAGAGCCGCTGGAAGCGGAACCAGCCGCGCTCGTCGGTGGCGCGCAGCTTGGGCGGCTCTCCGGCGGTCAGCGCGTCGGGCAGGCGCACGCCGTACTTGTCGGCGAGCTCGAGGAGGGTCGAGGGGCGCATGGACCCGGTGAAGTGCAGGTGCAGGTGTGCTTTTGGCAGAAGCGTGAGATCGCGTGAGTGCTCCATCTGGTGATCCTGCCGTACTTGTCACCCGATCGGCAGCCCGATTCCCTGAACGGGGCCTTGCCCGAACGGAAATTCTGGGCGGGAGCGCGGATGAAACGCCTGAGCGGCGGCTCCCCGTCGGGGAACCGCCGCTCAGGACCGTGCTGCGGGCCGCTTCAGGCCTAGGCCTTCGCCTCCGCCAGGAGCTTCTGGATGCGGGAGACGCCCTCGACCAGGTCCTCGTCGCCCAGGGCGTACGAGAGGCGCAGGTAGCCGGGGGTGCCGAAGGCCTCGCCGGGGACGACCGCGACCTCGGCCTCGTCGAGGATCAGCGCGGCGAGCTCGACGGAGCTCTGCGGGCGCTTGCCGCGGATCTCCTTGCCGAGCAGCTCCTTGACCGACGGGTACGCGTAGAACGCGCCTTCCGGGGTCGGGCAGAAGACGCCCTCGATCTCGTTGAGCATCCGCACGATCGTCTGACGGCGACGGTCGAAGGCGGTGCGCATCTCGTGCACGGCGTCCAGGCTGCCCGAGACGGCGGCGAGCGCCGCGACCTGGGAGACGTTGGCGACGTTGGAGGTGGCGTGCGACTGCAGGTTGGTCGCGGCCTTGATGACGTCCGTCGGGCCGATGATCCAGCCCACGCGCCAGCCGGTCATCGCGTACGTCTTGGCGACGCCGTTGACGATGATGCACTTGTCGCGGAGCTCGGGGACGATCGCCGGCAGCGAGACGAACTTCGCGTCGCCGTAGACCAGGTGCTCGTAGATCTCGTCCGTCAGGACCCACAGGCCGTTGTCCGCGGCCCAGCGGCCGATCGCCTCGGCGTCGGCCTCGGTGTAGACGGCGCCCGTCGGGTTGGACGGCGAGACGAAGAGGACGACCTTGGTGCGCTCGGTGCGCGCCGCCTCCAGCTGCTCGACGGAGACCCGGTAGCCGGTGGTCTCGTCGGCGACGACCTCGACCGGGACACCGCCGGCGAGGCGGATCGACTCCGGGTACGTGGTCCAGTACGGGGCCGGGACGATGACCTCGTCACCCGGGTCCAGGATGGCCGCGAACGCCTCGTAGATCGCCTGCTTGCCGCCGTTGGTCACCAGGACCTGAGAAGCGTCAACCTCGTACCCGGAGTCGCGCAGCGTCTTGGCGGCGATCGCGGCCTTCAGCTCGGGCAGCCCGCCGGCCGGCGTGTAGCGGTGGTACTTCGGGTTGCGGCAGGCCTCGATCGCGGCCTCGACGATGTAGTCGGGGGTCGGGAAGTCGGGCTCGCCCGCACCGAAGCCGATCACCGGACGGCCGGCGGCCTTGAGGGCCTTGGCCTTGGCGTCGACGGCGAGGGTGGCGGACTCGGAGATGGCGCCGATACGGGCGGAGACGCGGCGCTCGGTGGAAGGCGTTTCAGAGGTCATGCGGCCAATCGTCCCAGACGCCGAACAAGCGCCGCACGCCGTTTCAGTTACCGGACTGGAGGGCGGCTGGAGCATGTCAGGACGGCGCTGTTCGACGTCAGGGCCCGGACCACGTACACTCAACCGTCGTTGGCCCTCACCAACCGCTCAGTGCGCGAGCACTCCGTGCACTCGCTCGGATGCGGTAGGTTGGGGCACGCAAAGGGTCGTAGCTCAATTGGTAGAGCACTGGTCTCCAAAACCAGCGGTTGGGGGTTCGAGTCCCTCCGGCCCTGCTCCACACTCCATTTCTCGGATGTGTGCGCAGGTACGTACTTCGATGCAACGCCGTGCGGCGCAACCGGGCGCGGTACGGCCACGACCCGGATTCAGGTGAGAGACGTGACGGACGCCCTGGGCTCCATCGACATGCCTGACGCCGAGGACGACACTCGCGAGAAGAAGGCCCGCAAGGGCGGCAAGCGCGGTAAGAAGGGCCCTCTCGGCCGGCTCGCGCTTTTCTACCGCCAGATCGTCGCGGAACTCCGCAAGGTTGTTTGGCCCACTCGCAACCAGCTCACGACGTACACCACCGTGGTGATTGTCTTCGTCGTCATCATGATCGGTCTGGTGACCGTGATTGACTATGGGTTCCAGGAAGCCATCAAGTTCGTCTTCGGCTGATCCCCGCGGAGGGCGGCGCCTGATGGGTGCCGCCCCTTTTCGCATGTTCCACCACCTTTTGTATCCAGGAAGAAGCAGCCACCGTGTCTGACCCGAACCTGAACGTGAGCCACGACTCCGTCGAGTCCGTCGAGGACGAGCTCGACATCGTCGAGGCTGCAGACGCTGTGGAGCCCGACGAGGCCGAGCTCGCCGACGCCGAGGCGGGTGTCGCCGCCGAGCAGGCCGCGGTGCACGTCGAGGACGAGGCCGATGAGGCTGATGACGCTGAGGTCGAGGTCGAGGACGCCGTAGAGGCTTCCGACGAGGACGAGTCCGAGGGCGACGTGGAGGCTTCCGACGAGGAGGCCGCCGAGGCCGCCCCGGTCGAGGACGCCGAGCCCGTCGACCCGATCCAGGCCCTGCGCGAGGAACTGCGCCTCCTGCCCGGCGAGTGGTACGTGATCCACACCTACGCCGGTTACGAGAAGCGCGTGAAGGCGAACCTCGAGCAGCGTGCCGTCTCGCTGAACGTCGAGGAGTTCATCTACCAGGCCGAGGTGCCCGAGGAAGAGATCGTCCAGATCAAGAACGGCGAGCGCAAGAACGTCCGGCAGAACAAGCTGCCCGGTTACGTTCTCGTCCGCATGGATCTGACGAACGAGTCCTGGGGCGTCGTCCGCAACACGCCTGGTGTCACCGGCTTCGTGGGCAACGCGTACGACCCGTACCCGCTGACCCTGGACGAGATCGTCAAGATGCTCGCCCCGGAGGCGCAGGAGAAGGCCGCCAAGCTCGCCGCGGAAGAGGCCGGCCTGCCGGCGCCCGCCGTCAAGCGCACCATCGAGGTCCTCGACTTCGAGGTCGGCGACTCGGTCACCGTCACCGACGGCCCGTTCGCGACGCTCCAGGCGACGATCAACGAGATCAACCCGGACTCGAAGAAGGTCAAGGGCCTCGTCGAGATCTTCGGCCGCGAGACCCCGGTCGAGCTGAGCTTCGACCAGATTCAGAAGAACTGATCGCTTCGCTCCCCGTGAGCTGAGCGGCAGGCTCTGAGCCAAAGCTTCCGGACAGGTCAGATTGCCCCTTGAAGGGCGGTCTGACCTGCTCGGTTTTCAGCCCCGCACCCATACCCGTTATCGTGGTGCGGTATGCCTCCATCCGGATGACCGGATTGGCGGCGAAAACTCTCACTAGGACCCGGAGAGAGCAATGCCTCCCAAGAAGAAGAAGATCACGGGGCTTATCAAGCTCCAGATCAAGGCCGGTGCGGCCAACCCGGCTCCGCCGGTCGGCCCCGCGCTCGGTCAGCACGGCGTCAACATCATGGAGTTCTGCAAGGCCTACAACGCCGCGACCGAGTCGCAGCGTGGCATGGTCGTGCCGGTGGAGATCACGGTCTACGACGACCGCTCCTTCACCTTCATCACCAAGACTCCGCCGGCCGCGCGCCTCATCCTGAAGAGCGCGGGCGTGGAGAAGGGCTCGGGCGAGCCGCACAAGACCAAGGTCGCGAAGCTCACGCGTGACCAGGTCCGCGAGATCGCCACGATCAAGCTCCCCGACCTGAACGCCAACGACCTGGACGCCGCGGAGAAGATCATCGCCGGCACCGCCCGTTCCATGGGCATCACGGTCGAAGGCTGATTCAGCCACCCCCAGCACCACAGTGGTAGGGCCAAGCGCTGGTCCGCACCACGACTCCACGCCTGAAGTCACAACACAGGAGCAGAAGTGAAGCGCAGCAAGACTCTCCGCGCTGCGGACGCCAAGGTCGACCGGGAGAAGCAGTACGCCCCGCTCGAGGCCGTCCGTCTCGCCAAGGAGACCTCCGCGACCAAGTTCGACAGCACCGTCGAGGTCGCCTTCCGCCTGGGTGTAGACCCGCGCAAGGCCGACCAGATGGTCCGCGGCACCGTGAACCTCCCGCACGGCACCGGCAAGACCGCCCGGGTCCTGGTCTTCGCGACCGGTGACCGTGCTGCGGCCGCGGTAGCCGCCGGCGCCGACATTGTCGGCGACGACGAGCTCATCAACGAGATCGCCAAGGGCAACCGCCTCAACGAGTTCGACGCCGTTGTGGCCACCCCGGACCTCATGGGCAAGGTCGGCCGCCTCGGCCGCGTGCTCGGTCCCCGTGGCCTCATGCCGAACCCGAAGACCGGCACCGTGACGATGGACGTCGCCAAGGCTGTCACCGAGATCAAGGGTGGCAAGATCGAGTTCCGCGTCGACAAGCACTCGAACCTGCACTTCATCATCGGCAAGGTCTCCTTCTCCGATGAGCAGCTGGTCGAGAACTACGGCGCGGCCCTGGACGAGATCCTCCGTCTGAAGCCGTCCGCCGCGAAGGGCCGCTACATCAAGAAGGCCGCCCTGAGCACCACGATGGGCCCCGGCATCCAGCTGGACTCCAACCGCACCCGGAACCTCCTCGTCGAGGAAGACCCGGCTGCCGTCTGACTGGGCTGAGCCTCACGGCTCTGAGCCTCACGGCTCTGAGCCTCACGGCTCTGAGCCTCACGGCTCACTGATTGATCGAACGGGCCCCTCGCCTCCCCTCACCGGGTGGCGGGGGGCCCGTTCGCGTACGTTTGCGCGCATACGTGGGCACAAGGGCCCCACGGGGGCGTACGCAGGCCCGCCGGACCTGCGGGGGCCGTGCGGGGGAGCGGGGGGCCGACGCCTGAGCCGGCGGCCCCCGTGGGGCTTCAGGGGGCGCCGGGTGACCGATTTGCTCTGCACGCCACCGTTCACGTACTCTTCCGAGGAAGCCAAAGACCGCTGGTCGTTGCCGTGCCCGCAAGGGTGCGGTGGCCGAAGGATCCGCTGAGTGCGGACGACCCGCGTAGGTGACTGTGGAAAGTTCCCGGATTTCATCCGGTTGAGCTACGCCCTGGCGCCTGCGCCGGGGCGTTTCGTATTTCAGCCCCTTCTGAGCGGTCCTCATCACCCGGAAGGAGGCCGACGCTCTATGGCAAGGCCCGACAAGGCTGCCGCGGTAGCCGAGCTCACGGACGCGTTCCAGAGCTCGAACGCCGCCGTGCTGACCGAGTACCGGGGTCTCACCGTCGCGCAGCTCAAGACGCTGCGTCGTTCGCTCGGTGAGAACGCCCAGTACGCCGTGGTGAAGAACACGCTGACCAAGATTGCGGCCAACCAGGCCGGGATCACCGCGCTGGACGAGCACTTCGCTGGTCCGACCGCGGTCGCCTTCATCACCGGTGACCCGGTGGAGTCGGCGAAGAGCCTGCGTGACTTCGCCAAGGACAACCCGAACCTCATCATCAAGGCGGGTGTCCTTGATGGTAAGGCGCTCACCGCCGATGAGATCAAGAAGCTTGCGGACCTCGAGTCCCGCGAGGTTCTGCTCAGCAAGCTGGCCGGCGCGTTCAAGGGCAAGCAGTCTCAGGCTGCCTCGCTCTTCCAGGCGCTGCCGTCGAAGTTCGTCCGCACTGCGGAAGCGCTTCGCGTCAAGCTCGCCGAGCAGGGCGGTGCCGAGTAATTCGGCTCGCGCACTGATCCACGCCGCCTAGTGCGTGGGTCGTAGCGGGCCGTTACGCCCGCCTCTATATACATCCGGCACCTGCCGAATTAGTGGAAGGATCGCCCATCATGGCGAAGCTCTCTCAGGACGACCTCCTCGCCCAGTTCGAGGAGATGACCCTCATCGAGCTCTCTGAGTTCGTGAAGGCGTTCGAGGACAAGTTCGACGTCACCGCCGCTGCCGCCGTCGCCGCCGGCCCGGCCGGCCCGGCCGTCACCGCCGAGGCCCCGGAGGAGCAGGACGAGTTCGACGTCATCCTCACCTCTGCCGGTGACAAGAAGATCCAGGTCATCAAGGTCGTGCGTGAGCTGACCTCCCTGGGCCTCAAGGAGGCCAAGGACCTCGTGGACGGCGCCCCGAAGCCCGTCCTCGAGAAGGTCGCCAAGGAGGCCGCTGACAAGGCTGCCGAGGCCCTCAAGGGTGCCGGCGCCGGCGTCGAGGTCAAGTAACACCTCTGGGGCCTCTCTGAGGCCCCAACCAAGGGCGATCACCCGTAAGGGTGGTCGCCCTTTGGCGTACCCGCTGTGCCTGACTTGCCCTGCTCTCGCTGGGGAGTAGGGTGATCATCGTTGCCCCGCGGCAGGGTCCGGAGATGATCCGCTCGGAGCAGGGGGCCTTGACGAACGGCACGCGGCGCGCAATTCTCAGACCCGTCGCCAGCTCGACCGGCCCGATCCGAAATCCGAGGCATGGATCGGGTCCACATCGGGCATGGATCGACTACGAAGAGGGCAGTACTGATACGCGCTCTGTGTGCGAGAGCCGAAGCGTTGGACGCGTTGGACACAGTGTTGGAACGACATGGGGAAGGCCTGTTGCCGGTTTCCGGAAACCTGGTCTGGACATCAGTGAGCCAAGTGGCTACACTGACCCTTTGCGCTGCCTGTTAGCTGCCCCCTGCCCGTCGCCAGGGGCATGCCCACGCATGAGCACACTTGATTGATTAGCCCTGACCTGGTCTTTCCGGCCAGATCGGGTGGGTCGTTCTTCTGTGTCAGCTGGGACCGGTACGCGCGTAGTGAGTCCGAGCCCTCGGAAGGACCCCCTCTTGGCCGCCTCGCGCAACGCCTCGACCAATACGAACAACGGTGCCAGCACCGCCCCGCTGCGCATCTCCTTTGCAAAGATCAAGGAGCCCCTCGAGGTTCCGAACCTCCTGGCGCTGCAGACCGAGAGCTTTGACTGGCTTCTCGGCAATGCTGCCTGGAAGTCTCGCGTCGAGTCGGCGCTTGAGAGTGGACAGGACGTCCCCACCAAGTCCGGTCTGGAAGAGATCTTCGAGGAGATCTCGCCGATCGAGGACTTCTCCGGGTCGATGTCGCTGACCTTCCGCGACCACCGTTTCGAGCCGGCGAAGAACTCTGTCGACGAGTGCAAGGAGCGCGACTTCACGTACGCGGCTCCGCTGTTCGTCACGGCCGAGTTCACGAACAACGAGACCGGAGAGATCAAGTCTCAGACGGTCTTCATGGGCGATTTCCCGCTCATGACCAACAAGGGCACCTTCGTCATCAACGGCACCGAGCGTGTCGTCGTGTCGCAGCTTGTCCGTTCCCCCGGTGTCTACTTCGACTCCTCCATCGACAAGACGTCCGACAAGGACATCTTCTCCGCCAAGATCATCCCGTCCCGGGGTGCCTGGCTGGAGATGGAGATCGACAAGCGCGACATGGTCGGTGTCCGCATCGACCGCAAGCGCAAGCAGTCCGTCACCGTTCTCCTGAAGGCTCTCGGCTGGACCACCGAGCAGATCCTCGAGGAGTTCGGCGAGTACGAGTCCATGCGCGCCACCCTGGAGAAGGACCACACCCAGGGTCAGGACGACGCGCTGCTCGACATCTACCGCAAGCTGCGTCCGGGCGAGCCGCCGACCCGCGAAGCTGCTCAGACGCTGCTCGAGAACCTCTACTTCAACCCGAAGCGCTACGACCTCGCCAAGGTCGGCCGCTACAAGGTGAACAAGAAGCTCGGCGCCGACGAGCCGCTCGACGCCGGTGTGCTGACCACCGACGACGTCATCGCGACGATCAAGTACCTGGTCAAGCTGCACGCCGGTGAGACCGAGACGACCGGCGAGTCCGGCCGCTCGATCGTCGTCGAGACCGACGACATCGACCACTTCGGCAACCGTCGTCTGCGCAACGTCGGCGAGCTCATCCAGAACCAGGTCCGCACGGGTCTGGCTCGTATGGAGCGCGTCGTCCGCGAGCGGATGACCACGCAGGACGTCGAGGCGATCACGCCGCAGACCCTGATCAACATCCGGCCGGTCGTCGCCTCCATCAAGGAGTTCTTCGGCACCAGCCAGCTGTCGCAGTTCATGGACCAGAACAACCCGCTGTCGGGTCTCACCCACAAGCGCCGTCTGTCGGCGCTTGGCCCGGGTGGTCTGTCCCGTGAGCGGGCCGGCTTCGAGGTCCGTGACGTTCACCCGTCGCACTACGGCCGCATGTGCCCGATCGAGACCCCTGAAGGCCCGAACATCGGTCTGATCGGCTCGCTCGCGTCCTACGGTCGCGTCAACGCGTTCGGTTTCGTCGAGACCCCGTACCGCAAGGTCATCGACGGTGTCGTCACCGACGAGGTCGACTACCTGACGGCCGACGAGGAAGACCGCTTCGTCATCGCCCAGGCCAACGCCGGCCTGTCCGACGACATGCGCTTCACCGAGAACCGCGTGCTGGTGCGCCGTCGTGGCGGCGAGATCGACTACATCGCCGGCGACGACGTCGACTACATGGACGTCTCCCCGCGCCAGATGGTGTCCGTCGCGACCGCGATGATCCCCTTCCTGGAGCACGACGACGCCAACCGTGCCCTCATGGGCGCGAACATGATGCGCCAGGCCGTTCCGCTCATCAAGGCGGAGGCCCCGCTCGTCGGCACCGGCATGGAGTACCGCTGTGCGGTCGACGCCGGTGACTCGATCCGTGCGGAGAAGGACGGTGTGGTCCAGGAGGTCTCGGCCGACTACATCACCGTCGCCAACGACGACGGCACGTACACCACGTACCGCGTCGCCAAGTTCTCCCGCTCGAACCAGGGCACCTCGGTCAACCAGAAGGTCATCGTCAACGAGGGTGACCGCATTATCGAGGCGCAGGTCCTCGCCGACGGTCCTGCGACCGAAGAGGGCGAAATGGCCCTCGGCAAGAACCTGCTCGTCGCGTTCATGCCCTGGGAAGGCCACAACTACGAGGACGCGATCATCCTGTCGCAGCGCCTCGTACAGGACGACGTCCTCTCCTCGATTCACATCGAGGAGCACGAGGTCGACGCCCGTGACACCAAGCTGGGCCCCGAGGAGATCACCCGGGACATCCCGAACGTCTCCGAGGAGGTCCTCGCGGACCTCGACGAGCGCGGCATCATCCGCATCGGTGCGGACGTCGTCGCGGGCGACATCCTGGTCGGCAAGGTCACGCCCAAGGGTGAGACCGAGCTGACCCCGGAGGAGCGCCTGCTCCGCGCGATCTTCGGTGAGAAGGCCCGCGAGGTGCGTGACACCTCGCTCAAGGTCCCTCACGGTGAGATCGGCAAGGTCATCGGTGTCCGCGTCTTCGACCGCGAGGAGGGCGACGAGCTTCCTCCGGGCGTGAACCAGCTGGTCCGCGTCTACGTCGCCCAGAAGCGCAAGATCACCGATGGTGACAAGCTCGCCGGCCGCCACGGCAACAAGGGTGTCATCTCCAAGATCCTTCCGATCGAGGACATGCCCTTCCTTGAGGACGGCACGCCGGTCGACATCATCCTGAACCCGCTGGGTGTCCCGTCCCGAATGAACCCGGGACAGGTCCTGGAGATCCACCTCGGCTGGCTCGCCAGCCGAGGCTGGGACGTCTCCGGCCTGGCCGAGGACTGGGCCGAGCGTCTGAAGGTCATCGGTGCCGACAAGGTCGAGCCCGGTACCAACGTCGCCACCCCGGTGTTCGACGGTGCCCGTGAGGACGAGCTTGCCGGCCTCTTCGAGCACACCATCCCGAACCGCGACGGGGACCGCCTGGTCCTGCCGTCCGGCAAGGCGCGTCTGTTCGACGGCCGCTCCGGCGAGCCGTTCCCGGACCCGGTCTCGATCGGGTACATGTACATCCTCAAGCTCCACCACCTGGTCGACGACAAGCTCCACGCTCGGTCGACCGGTCCGTACTCGATGATCACGCAGCAGCCGCTGGGTGGTAAGGCGCAGTTCGGTGGCCAGCGCTTCGGTGAGATGGAGGTGTGGGCGCTTGAGGCTTATGGCGCCGCTTACGCCCTCCAGGAGCTGCTGACCATCAAGTCCGATGACGTCACCGGCCGCGTGAAGGTCTACGAGGCCATCGTCAAGGGCGAGAACATCCCCGAGCCGGGCATTCCCGAGTCCTTCAAGGTGCTCATCAAGGAAATGCAGTCGCTCTGCCTCAACGTGGAGGTGCTGTCCTCGGACGGCATGTCCATCGAGATGCGCGACACCGACGAGGACGTCTTCCGCGCGGCGGAGGAGCTCGGTATCGACCTGTCCCGGCGTGAGCCGAGCAGCGTCGAAGAGGTCTGACGGGCCTGACGGGGGGCTCGCTCAAGAGCCCCCCGTCATCCCCGGGACCGTTCAGACCATGATTGAGACTCGACCCCGAAAGAGGGATTGACGCACAGTGCTCGACGTCAACTTCTTCGACGAGCTGCGGATCGGCCTTGCCACCGCGGACGACATCCGAACCTGGTCCCACGGCGAGGTCAAGAAGCCGGAGACCATCAACTACCGCACGCTCAAGCCCGAGAAGGACGGACTCTTCTGCGAGAAGATCTTCGGTCCGACCCGGGACTGGGAGTGCTACTGCGGTAAGTACAAGCGTGTCCGCTTCAAGGGCATCATCTGTGAGCGCTGTGGCGTCGAAGTCACGCGCGCCAAGGTGCGTCGTGAGCGGATGGGCCACATCGAGCTTGCCGCTCCCGTCACCCACATCTGGTACTTCAAGGGCGTCCCGTCACGCCTCGGCTACCTGCTGGACCTCGCGCCGAAGGACCTCGAGAAGGTCATCTACTTCGCCGCGTACATGATCACGTTCGTGGACGACGAGCGCCGCACCCGCGACCTTCCGTCGCTGGAGGCCCACGTCTCCGTCGAGCGCCAGCAGATCGAGAACCGCCGCGACGCGGACCTCGAAGGCCGTGCCAAGAAGCTCGAGACCGACCTGGGCGAGCTCGAGGCCGAGGGCGCGAAGGCCGACGTACGCCGCAAGGTGCGCGAAGGTGCCGAGCGCGAGATGAAGCAGCTGCGTGACCGCGCCCAGCGCGAGATCGACCGCCTCGACGAGGTGTGGGCCCGCTTCAAGAACCTCAAGGTCCAGGACCTTGAGGGCGACGAGCTGCTGTACCGCGAGCTGCGTGACCGCTTCGGCACGTACTTCGACGGTTGCATGGGCGCCGCCGCGCTGCAGAAGCGCCTGGAGTCCTTCGACCTCGAGGAGGAGGCCGAGCGCCTCCGCGAGATCATCCGTACCGGCAAGGGCCAGAAGAAGACCCGTGCGCTCAAGCGCCTCAAGGTCGTCTCCGCGTTCCTGCAGACCAGCAACAAGCCCAAGGGCATGGTTCTGGACTGCGTGCCGGTGATCCCGCCGGACCTGCGTCCGATGGTGCAGCTGGACGGTGGCCGCTTCGCGACCTCCGACCTGAACGACCTGTACCGCCGCGTGATCAACCGCAACAACCGTCTGAAGCGTCTCCTCGACCTCGGTGCCCCCGAGATCATCGTGAACAACGAGAAGCGCATGCTTCAGGAGGCCGTGGACGCCCTCTTCGACAACGGTCGTCGTGGTCGTCCGGTGACCGGTCCCGGCAACCGTCCGCTGAAGTCCCTGAGCGACATGCTCAAGGGCAAGCAGGGTCGATTCCGTCAGAACCTCCTCGGCAAGCGCGTGGACTACTCCGCGCGTTCCGTGATCGTCGTCGGTCCGCAGCTGAAGCTGCACCAGTGTGGTCTGCCCAAGGCCATGGCGCTGGAGCTCTTCAAGCCGTTCGTGATGAAGCGCCTGGTCGACCTGAACCACGCGCAGAACATCAAGTCGGCGAAGCGCATGGTCGAGCGCGGCCGCACGGTCGTCTACGACGTGCTCGAAGAGGTCATCGCCGAGCACCCGGTTCTGCTGAACCGTGCGCCCACGCTGCACCGCCTCGGCATCCAGGCCTTCGAGCCCCAGCTGGTCGAAGGCAAGGCCATCCAGATCCACCCGCTCGTCTGCACCGCGTTCAACGCGGACTTCGACGGTGACCAGATGGCCGTGCACCTGCCGCTCTCCGCGGAGGCGCAGGCCGAGGCCCGCATCCTGATGCTGTCCTCGAACAACATCCTCAAGCCGGCCGACGGCCGTCCGGTCACGATGCCGACCCAGGACATGGTCCTCGGTCTGTTCTTCCTGACCACCGACGGTGAGCTCCGTGACACCAAGGGCGAGGGCCGCGCGTTCGGCTCCACGGCCGAGGCGACCATGGCGTTCGACAACGGTGAGCTCGCGCTCCAGTCGCAGGTCGACATCCGCTTCCCGGTGGGCACCATCCCGCCGCGCGGCTGGGTGGCGCCGGTCGCCGAAGAGGGCGAGCAGGAGTTCCAGCAGGGCGACAGCTTCCGTCTGAAGACCTCGCTGGGCCGTGCGCTCTTCAACGAGCTGCTGCCCGAGGACTACCCGTTCGTCGACTACTCGGTGGGCAAGAAGCAGCTCTCCGAGATCGTCAACGACCTGGCGGAGCGCTACCCCAAGGTCATCGTGGCGGCGACGCTCGACAACCTGAAGGCGGCCGGCTTCCACTGGGCGACCCGTTCGGGCGTCACCGTGGCCATCTCCGACGTCGTCGTGCCCGAGGCCAAGAAGGCCATCGTCGCGGGCTACGAGGCGATGGACGAGAAGGTCCAGAAGCAGTACGAGCGCGGTCTGATCACCAAGGACGAGCGCACGCAGGAGCTCATCGCGATCTGGACCAAGGCGACCAACGAGGTTGCCGAGGCGATGAACGCGAACTTCCCCAAGACGAACCCCATCTTCATGATGGTTGACTCGGGTGCCCGAGGAAACATGATGCAGATGCGACAGATCGCCGGTATGCGTGGTCTGGTGTCGAACGCGAAGAACGAGACCATCCCGCGTCCGATCAAGGCGTCCTTCCGTGAGGGCCTCACCGTTCTGGAGTACTTCATCTCCACGCACGGTGCCCGTAAGGGTCTGGCGGACACCGCCCTGCGTACCGCCGACTCGGGTTACCTGACCCGTCGTCTGGTGGACGTCTCGCAGGACGTCATCATCCGCGAGGAGGACTGCGGCACCGAGCGCGGCCTGAAGCTGAAGATCGCCGTTCGCGGCGAGGACGGCGTGCTGCGCAAGGCCGACGACGTCGAGACCTCGATCTACGCCCGCATGCTGGCCGAGGACGTCGTCATCGACGGCAAGGTCATCGCGCCGGCCAACGTCGACCTCGGTGACGTCCTGATCGACGCCCTGGTCGCCAACGGCGTCGAGGAGGTCAAGACCCGCTCGGTCCTGACCTGTGAGTCCGCGGTCGGCACCTGTGCCTTCTGCTACGGACGCTCGCTCGCCACCGGCAAGCTGGTCGACATCGGTGAGGCGGTCGGCATCATCGCCGCCCAGTCCATCGGTGAGCCCGGTACCCAGCTGACGATGCGTACCTTCCACACCGGTGGTGTGGCCGGTGACGACATCACGCAGGGTCTGCCGCGTGTCGTCGAGCTCTTCGAGGCCCGTACGCCGAAGGGTGTCGCCCCGATCTCCGAGGCCGCCGGCCGCGTGCGGATCGAGGAGACCGAGAAGACGAAGAAGATCGTCATCACGCCCGACGACGGCAGCGAGGAGACGGCCTTCCCGATCTCCAAGCGCGCCAAGGTCATCGTCGGCGAGGGCGACCACGTCGAGGTGGGCCAGAAGCTCACCATGGGTGCCACCAACCCGCACGACGTGCTGCGCATCCTCGGCCAGCGTGCCGTCCAGGTCCACCTGGTCGGCGAAGTCCAGAAGGTCTACAACTCGCAGGGCGTGTCGATCCACGACAAGCACATCGAGATCATCATCCGGCAGATGCTGCGCCGCGTGACGATCATCGAGTCCGGCGACGCGGAGCTCCTGCCGGGCGAGCTCGTCGAGCGGTCGAAGTTCGAGACCGAGAACCGTCGCGTGGTCACCGAGGGCGGTCACCCCGCCTCCGGCCGTCCGCAGCTGATGGGTATCACCAAGGCCTCGCTCGCGACCGAGTCGTGGCTGTCGGCGGCGTCCTTCCAGGAGACGACCAGGGTTCTGACGGACGCGGCGATCAACGCCAAGTCCGACTCCCTGATCGGCCTCAAGGAGAACGTCATCATCGGTAAGCTCATCCCGGCCGGTACGGGCCTCGCCCGCTACCGCAACATCCGGGTCGAGCCCACCGAGGAAGCCAAGGCCGCGATGTACTCGGCCGTCGGCTACGACGACATCGACTACTCGCCCTTCGGCACCGGCTCCGGCCAGGCTGTCCCGCTGGAGGACTACGACTACGGCCCGTACAACGGCTGAAGTCCCAGGTAGCAAGCAAGAAGCCCCCCGCCGCTCCGAGAGGAGCGGC
>NZ_JBHWVM010000077.1:0-38716 GCF_042736805.1 Streptomyces sp. NPDC060031 | reverse complement strand
TTGTTGCAGACCCGCCCCCCCCCGGGGTCCGCTTGTCCGCGGCGGCGCTCCCCCCCGCCCCGCCGGGCCCGGCGGTCCCCTCCCCCGCGGCCGCCACCGCCGCCGACCACGACGACGTCGTACGTGTCCATCAGCCGCGCACCAGAGGGGTGTCCACGAGGTGCTCGGCCAGGAACCACACCTGCGCCTCGCCGGTGCGGATGACATCGGAGACGAGCAGGTCGGCGCTGCCCTCGTCGCCCTCCCCGGAGAGCCGCGCGGCGGCGTCCCGGGCGTCGATCAGGATCCGCTCGTGCGCGTCGAGGAGCCGCGACAGCATGACGGGCACCGGCTCGACGCCGTCCGGCGGCCGGGGGATCGACGTCAGCTCCGCGACGTGACGCGGGTCTCCGACGGCGACGCCGCCGAGGCTCTGGACCCGCTCGGCCAGCGCGTCCACGATGGCCAGTTGGGCCTCCGCGTGCTTGTCCAGCATCAGGTGGAGCGAGTAGAAGGTCGCCCCGCGCATGAGCCAGTGGTGCTTCTTGTAGAGGGAGTAGAGGATCTGCGTGTCAGCGAGGACGCGGTTCAGCCGCTGGCAGGCGTACATGCGGGTGTCGTGGCCGAGGCCGATCGGCAACTGCTTGAGCGTGCCGAACGCCTGGGTCTCGGCGCCCTTCTGGTGCAGCAGCGGCTGGCCGCCGCCGTGCGGGGTCGTGAGGGTGTCCATCGAGTGCTCCTGTTCGGGAGAGAAGGTGGGAGGGCCCGGCCGCCCGGTCGGGGGTACGCGGGCGGCCGGACCCGGTCTGCGCGGCTCGCGCTCAGCGCTCGGCGCTCAGCGCTCGGCGATCGCCGGGGCGGCGGTCCGGTGCAGGACGAGCCGGGTGAGGAGTCCGCTGCCGAGACCGGCCACGAGCGCGAGGGCGGCCCACCACAGCGGGTACGGCGTGAGGCCGAGGGCCGCGTCGAGGGACCAGGCGCCGGGGCCGGTGGCGGCGAGGGCGGCGGCGGTGCCGATGAGGACGAGCGGGTACTCGTACCCGTCGTTCTGCACCCAGAGCCCGTGGCGCCATTTCACGGTGATCGCGACCGTCATGACCCCGATGGCGCCGGTCGCGGCGAGCGGGGTCAGGAGGCCGACCGCGAGCAGCAGGCCCGATCCGGTCTGACCACCGCCCGCCGCCAGGGCGGTGAGGGCACCGCCGCGGAAGCCGTCGGCGCGGAACTCCTCCGTACCGCCCTCCAGTCCCTTGCCGCCCAGGTGCGAGCTGATCTTCTGCACACCGTGGCCGGCGACGAGCAGTCCCACCAGCAGACGCAGGATCAGAATGCCGGTGTCCACAGGGGTCAGCCGGCCGCGTGCGCGCCGATGACGCTCTGCGCGTACACGACGCCCAGGCCGTACGCACCCGCGTGAGCCTTGACGATCTCCATGACCGCGCCGTACGACTCCTGACGCGCCCAGTCGCGCTGCAGCTCCAGGAGGACCTGGACCCAGGTCACCGGGACGGCGCCGGCGGCGATCATCCGCTGCAGCGCGTGCTCGTGGGCGGCCGGGCTGACGCCACCGGAGGCGTCGGTCACGACGTACACCTCGTAACCCTGCTCAAGCGCCGAGAGCGCGGGCAGCACCAGGCAGACCTCTGTCCACAGACCCGACAGGATGATCTTCTTGCGCCCGGTCGCCTTGACCGCCGCCACGAGCGCCTCGTCTTCCCAGGCGTTCATGGTGGTGCGGTCGATGGTCTCGTTCTCGGGGAACACCTCGGCGAGCTGCGGCAGCAGGGGCCCGGAGAACGACTCGGCGGCCACCGTGGTCAGAACGGTCGGAACGTCGAAAGCCTGAGCCGCCTTGGCGAGACCCACGGTGCTGTTGATGATCGCGGCACGGTCTCCGCTACCAGTGCCGAAGAACATCTGCGGCTGGTGGTCCACGAAGAGCATGACCGAGTTGTCGGGCGTGAGCAGGTCCTTGCTCGGGGCGGCCTGCACCTTGGTGATGTCGAACACGAGGGGTCCTCTCGAAGCAATCGGTATCGTGCCCGCCGCGTCCGCGGTTCGGCACTTCTTCAAGCTACGAGCGGCCCGGCCGAGCGCGTTGACCTTCTGCGCCCAGGGGTTGGCACGACAGCGCACAACCGGTCAGGGGCGAGATCCGCGCAGTGTCACGGGCGCGAACGCTTAAGGCCGCGACGCCGGCACATTCGCCCCGAGACCCCTCCGAAACGGCGCGCAACCCCACACCCCAACCCAACGAAGGGCCGCCTCACCAGCGGAAACGCTGCCAGGAACGGGCTGCGGCCGGGGAGAACCTGGGGGGAATGAAGGTCCGCTGGGAAGCGGCTGGGGAGAATCGACCGCGCAAAACGACGCCACCGGGAAAGCCCCGGAAACGAGCAAAGCCGCAGGTCAGCACGGCTCGTACAGCCATCTGCGCAGGTCAGCGGTGTGAGGGTGACGACTTCAAAAAAATCTCCTCATGGGCCGTCATCCTCTTCGCCCCCACCCTGGTCGGCACCACCTACGGCATGAACTTCGACACCATGCCCGAACTCCACTGGGCAGGCGGCTACCCCTTCGCGATCCTCCTGATGGCCGTGGTCTGCGTGAGCCTGTACTCAGTTCGCCGTACTCGAGGAGGTGGATCGTCTTCGAGGACGAAGCCTATTTCGGTATCCGGGCACCGTGAGAATCGTGATCGCGACGGCCGCAGAGGGCGTCGCCACGGTCCAGGCGTCAACCAGAGCGGCCATCAGACACACGACCCGCCAAGACAACACGTCCCGGCTGCTCGCGTGGCGTTTCTGCTCACGTCAGGCCACCCGCCAAGGCTGGTTCTTCACGGTGTTGCCGTAGCCTCGCGACCACGGGGAGGCAGGAGTGGGCGGCGTACGGCCTGGTCTTTCGTGCGTGGTGATAGCGGGACTGGCCCGATGGCGCAGGGGGAGGCGACGCCTTGAGGGAGGGGGTCGGCACTCGCCAGTCGAAGGCCGTCGGCTATGACTATCCACGGGAGGCTCCTCCTCACACCGCGGCGGAAGTTGACCCACGGCGTCGAGATGGTTAGTCGGGAGACGTTGCACCCGTTGCTGATTACATGAGCAAGAACTTGGCTGATATGGATGGATGCTCGCTTGGCCTGGCGGGGGATCATGGGGAAACGTTCCTGCTGGTGGGCTGGTGGGATCGATACAGGGGATCGTTGATGACGTCGCGGGACCTTAAGTCGCAAGCCAGACTGCGCCAGTTGAAGGATGTCGGCGGGCATGCCGGTGACCATCCGCACGCTCCTGCAACGCAACTCATGGGCGTGTCGCAGGCGACGATCAAGGCCGTAGCTGCGGCTCGAGGGGTGTGCGTGGCAGCGCGGCGGACAGACTTCGACTCGATTTGGCAGCGAGCCGAGCCTTCGGTGTTGGGCGCGGTCGAGGTCACCGACGAGTGCAGCGAGGGTGATCTGGACGCGGCGAAGAACATGCGTCTTGATCTGCTGGGTGAGGCTGCGGGGGGCCAGAAGTGAGCAACGATCCGGTCAACCCGGGCGAGGTGCCGGTCTTCACCGGGAATCTCGCCGAGTTGGAGACGAAGGCGAAGGCCCTGGCCAGCGATGGTCCGAAGATCGCCACAGCGGGCTCGGACGTGCACACGACGTTCGGTGGTCTCTCGGCGTTCTATCAGGCTCCCGAGGCGGAGCAGTTGTTCGCGGTGACGAAGCCGGTCCAGGATGTGACCTCGCATTTCACGGCGGATCTGAAGGTGATCTCGGGTGCGTTGACGACGTATGCGCATGACATCACTCCGCTGGTGGCGAAGTTGGACCGATTGCGTGAGGACGCGGCGAAGTTCAAGACGAAAGTCTCGCACGAGGACAAGTGGCGTGAGGACGGCGATCTGATCGAGGAGAACCTCGATCGCCGCAATGAGATCGCGGAGGTGTGGGCGCAGTTCCAGGACGTGGAGCGTACTTGTTACAACAAGATCGTCAACCTGTTCTGCGGGGTACCCCTCGCCAAGGACGACGGCTCCCATGGCGCGAGCATGTACGGGTACGACGCCAAGGCGCTGAAGGCGTCGAAGTCGCTCCCGTGGGGTGATGCGGTCGAGGAGTCGGTTCCGTGGTGGCAAGTGTGGGAGCACGCCTACGACTTCGGGAAGGGCGTCATCGTCGACGGCGTCGTGGGCACTTTCAAGGGTCTGGGTACGCTCATAGGCGTGGATGGCTGGGACGCCGCCGGCCAGGCCTGGAGCGGCTTGGCCAAACTCTCCACCTTCGCTGCGGTCACCTCCATCCCGGGCCTCAACGCGGCCTTCCTGATGGCGGACGACAAGGATCTGCCGTCCTGGCTCCGTGACTCACGGACCGCGGCGAAGGAAACCGGCAAGGCCATGCTGGCGTGGGACGAGTGGGGCCACAATCCGTCCCGCGCGGCGGGCGCGGTCACCTTCAACGTGGTCACGGCCATCTGCACTGGCGGCGCAGGCGGCAGCGCCTCCGCCGCTGGCAAAGCCGGTGCCGCAGCCAAGGCCCTTTCCTTCGCAGGCAAGGTCGGGCAGGCAATCGACCCAATGGCGTACGTCTTCAGGGGCGCTGGCGCGGGCATCTCCAAGATCGGAGATGTGGTGACCGGTCTCAGGGGCTTGGGTAAGATCGACATCGCCCCCTTCCCCGAAGGCACTATCGCCCTTCCCGAAGGCGCGCTCAAGCTCCCCGACGGCACCATCCACCTGCCCGAGGGTGCCAAGCTCCCTGTCGGCGCGGTCAAGCTGTCCGACGGCGCCATCAAGCTCCCGGAAGGCACCACCAGCCTGCCGCCGGCCACAGTCAGGCTGCCGTTCGAAGGAGGCCCGGCGAAGTATGTCGACAGCCACGGCAACCTCTACAAGGAAGACGGCAGTCTCTTCCAGCATGGAGACGAGGCCAGGGTCGACAAGACGCCGAACTCGGCGGCGGGCGCGGACATTAATCGGATCGAGACCCCGGACCTGCGGGAACATCCGGTCCTCGCCGGTGTCGGCGGCCGCGGTGACGACGCCATTAAAGTCGGCTCCGACACGTCTGCCTCGGTGCGCGTCGGTGACCACCGCCCTGGCCTGGGCGACCGTACCCCCATGGGCCGGGCCGATGGCCACGGGTCCCCCGGGGGCAATGCGGGTGACCACACGCCCAGTAGCAGCCTGGACAACAGCTCCCGCGGTGGCGGAAGTCATCCCACGCACAGCACCCCGACAGGCGGCAGCCACACGGATACCCCGCCCAGGGGTGGCGGCGGCCGCGACCTCCCGGACGCATCGACGCCGGACAACGGCCATCCATCACGCCCCCACCCTGAGGCCTCTGGCCTGGATGCCCTCGACGACGCTGTCCGCGCGCGCGGGAACGCAGCGGACGAGGCGGACGCCGACGGTGCCGGTGCCGGCGACGACGCGGCCACAACTGCCAGGGACGACATGGCCCGGGGCACTCCGGCCCCGCGCCAACCCGTGCCGCGTCCCGAGTTCATGCTGGACGGTCCGAACCCCTACGGACCGCGCGGACGGCTCGAGCTGGAGCAGATCGAGGAGATCCAGGTATACCGTGCCAACGAAGAGCCCGGCTATTTCGAGGATTATTACAAAAACAACGGCCGCCGCTTGCGCCTGTCATTCAAGGACGAGAGCGGGTACAGCCCGCCCCACCTCACCCGGATGTCGGACGACGGCCCGTGGATCCGAGCCAAGGACGCACCTGCGGCCCCCGAGCCTTTCTATCTCGACGAGGACTACATAACCCTGGGCAGGGATTCCGTTACGGACCCGGGTCGGCTCGCAGTGCTTGACGGGGCTGCGGAGACTCGGCACTTCGCCGTGACGTGGGACAACATCGTCGAGAATTGGAAAAATGAGGCCGGCGCAGCCCACACGGCGGACAATACCTTCGAATCGGCCGGTGAATGGGCAGAGGCCAGGGGAACGTACAAGGAATCCCACACGGAGATGGGTAACGCGACCGAGGCGTTCGGTGAGGCTGCAGCCGAGCACCACTTCATTGCCGAGCACTACCCGGGTTTCGAGAAGCAGGAACTCCTCGGCCCAAACAACGGCAAAGACCAGTTCGACCAGGTCTGGATGCATCCAGACGGGCGGATTGTCGTCATAGAGGCCAAGAGCAGCATCAAGACGGATCTCGGCACGCGCACCCTCCCCCCTCCCAGTAGAAGATCTGTTTCCCAGGGAAGCCGGGAATACTTCTTCGATATTCTCCGGGTCATGAACAAGCGAGGTGAAACTGATCTCGTGGAAGCCTTGGAAAGAGCACTCGACGGCAAACTGGATTATGTCGTGGTCAAGGGTGGGCTGAACAAGGGAACGTACAATGGCTTCCAGTACCGGCGGTTCGCCATAAGCAAGGGGACTCTTCCGTGACCGTGACTGTTGCCCGCCATATTGTGCCAGGGCCCGACGCCGAGCGGTTCGCCGAGCGTCTGAGCCAAGGAGTGGCCAAGCGAATCGACCGTCTTGAGAGCTCGACGGACGCGATCGACTTCGCGTTCAGTACCGCTCTCCAGGCGCTGCAAGCCCACTGCGTTGCTGATCCGCAGGCGGCAAAGCTGGAGACCTGGGAAGCCACGGTCAACGCGATGCAGGTGGGCTCGGCGCTGTTTGCCGTGACCGGTGCGAGCGAGGGGACCGTGGACTGCCGGATCAACGAGAAGATGCAGACTCTCTCGGCGATCGGCCCGCAGCCGTTCGCCGATGCGGGGAACTGGCTGACGGCGTTCTGGCTGGCCGTCATCTGCCGTGAGCAGACGCGGATGACACAACTGTGCGAGATCCCGCTGGAGCGGCTGCGTTCGCCGGAGGGAACATACGACGAGTTCGTCTACCACTACGTGGACGTCCTGCAGACGTACTGGCTCCAGCGTTCAGGCCTGGTGGACAAGCTCATCGCCGCGATCGAGACGTCGAACCCCGCAGTCGCGCAGACCACTCCACGTGACCTCCTGCAAGGCGTGCTCTATCCGCCGATCAACCTCTTCTACCACTTCGTCCGCAAGCACGAGGAAGGATTCAGCCCTGCACTAGAGGAGGCGCTGAAGCTTCACAAGGCGTACTGGACCCTGGACGAAGACCGGGAGGCCGACATCGACGGCGCAGTCGCCCTGGGCCCACTCGCCATGGCGTCGCTGGCTTACGACGGGAAACTCCCCATCAAGGTCGAGTCCGATTACCTGCCCAAGCACCTCCTCGAGCACGGCTGGCTGGGGGAGTTCCCCACCTACTGAGGTTTTCAGGGTGGGGTCGACGGTGTGAGGGTCAGGCCGGTGGCGGTGCGGCATCCGTCGATAAGGTGAGGTCGGAGCTGGATCCTGCGACAACCTGCTCGCCCGCATCGCCGGGGCCGAACGCGAAGGATGGCTCGGCGAAGTCGAAGGACTCAAAGTCAGCCTCGCCGGCGCCGAGGGAAAGCTTGCCCAGCTTGACCGGCGTCCGACCGACGGAGTCGTTGACCTGGGCATCTCCACCGCGACCACTAAACCGTGGCCCCGACGGGTGACAAGGACATTGTCCGGGTGCTCGGTCAACACGCGAAGGTGGAGACGAAAGGTCAGCCTGGAAGGTCAGCCTGGGACGCCCCGCAGTCCTTCTCCTTATGGCTTGCCACATGGCTCATCCATAGAACTACGTCACAGATCCGCAGGGCCGAAACCGTCTCCGGCACACCGACGCCATCCCGCAGCGAGAGCAGCTGCTCATGCAAGGCATTGCCATCGGCAGCCAGCGCTTCCCGCAGCGACAACCAGAAGGACCCCGGATGCCCGACCACACAGCGCACCACGTGGTCGTAGACCGGCAGAAGGCGCGGACGCTTGCGGGCCAGGAGCTTGTTGGTCGTGACCCACCCCAGTCCCTTCTGACCATTCAGGAGGTGCCAGGCCCGGTCGGCTGGAGAACCGGGCCCCAGCAGAGCAGGTTCTGCGTTCGCCATGTCTGTATCGGCAGGTATCTGGCGAAGAAGGGCGGAAAGCTCCCCGGCGAGGCGGCCCTCCAACAAGGCGAGCGCTGCCGGGGGCGGCACCTGAACGGACAGCGTCTGCACGGCTATCAGGTCTGCCGCAGTGACAATGTTGGCGATGTCTGCTCGGTCACCGCCACCGTCCAGGTGCTCGAAACGGGAACCGGTGAAGGCAGGTGTGACGGCCTTGCGCTCGTCAACGTCAAAGTAGCGCCCCAGGTCGGCCGCCGCGTCCGCAGTGGACAGCAGCGCTCGCAGCCGCTCAGTGAAGCCAACAGATGCCATGTCAACTCTCCATGCGCAGATGGGTGGTGCGGTGACATCCGAGCGTAACGGCGGCCCGGCACACCACGACCTCCGGTCCAAACGCCGAGCGTGTCGCCGTTGCGGTCAGTCAGTGTCGCCATAGTGCGTACATCGCGCACTAAGTGACGCTATGTTGCACACGCGCAGGCAACATCAGCGACGAAAGGTCCACTGCCATGTCTCGCCTGAACCTCGCCCAACTGACCCTCACTGCCGCCCAGAACATCCAGACCGCCGACGAAGTCCGTCGTGACCCGGCCGTCGTCAAGGCGGCCAAGCAGTTCGCGGAAGACAGCACCCAGGCTTTCCGCTCCGGTGTTGCGCTGGCACGTGAGGCTCAGTCCTCCTGGCGTCGCCACAGCCCGCCGGCCAAAAGGACCGGAACCGATGAATGATTTCAGCGCAGAGGCGATGGGCCTCGTGATCCGCGAGCACCGCCAGGCCCAGAAACCCTCCATGACCCAGGAAGAGCTGGCTGAGCAGGCCGATTACGGGAAGGGCGGCGCGGTCTCGATCTCCCGGATCGAGCGCGGGCTCGTAAGCCCCGGGGAGCACCGTCTGGCCGGCATCGCCCTCGCGCTCCACCTCACACCCGCGCAACTCAGGCAGGAGGCGGAGGACCGAACCCGGTCCCTCGCTCGTCAGCGGGGCCAGTGGGGCCAGCGGCCGGTGAAGCTGCGCGACCAAGTCGCGGAGACGAAGAGACGCCACGCCGAGATCAACGAGAAGGCGGCACAGCGGTCGAAGATCACCCAAGAACACGGGGAAGCCTTCAACCGTGTCCACGATGTCGTCCGCGACGAGTTCTTCATGAGGTTCGTGGAGCTGGCCAAGAGCATCAGCGGGGCGCCCGAGCCGGAAAGGCCGGGTGAGGAGGAGATCGAGAGCACGGGCGGGACCCCTACGGCGATACGTATCGAGACCATGTCCGCCGGGATCGCCAACGCCATCCGTGGTGCCGCCGCTGGAGGTGCGGCCGGAGCGGCAGTCGGCGGCGCCGCCGCCTACGGTGCGTTCACCGCCGCCGCGGTGTTCGGAACCGCCTCCACCGGGACGGCTATCTCGGCGCTGGCCGGGGTCGCCGCGACCAACGCGACTCTGGCCCTCCTGGGAGGAGGCACGCTGGCCGCGGGCGGTGCGGGCATGGCGGGTGGGATTCTCCTGCTCACCGGCATGGTCGCCGCCCCGGCAGCAGCGCTGGCGGCCGCCGGCTTCTACGTTTTGAGGCAGCGCCGGAACAAGAAGGAGGAGGAACGTCTCCGAACCCAGGTCGAGGCCGCGGAGGCGGCTCTGGACCAGTCGCAGAAAGGCTTCGACGCGATGGTCGACGTACTGTCGCGCGCCACGGTCATCATGGAGTACGTCGAAGTCCACGGCACCCACGCCCTTGAGAAGTGGAGGGCGAGTCTGCCGCCGGAGCCCCGGGACTGGGGATCGCTCGGGCACGAGGGGCGGGAACGGTACAAGGAGTTCCTCACCGTGTCGGGATGCTTCCTCGCCGCGAGCATCATCAACGTCCCTGCTCTCCTCACGGCAAGGCCCGACGATGTGCGCGAGATGGACAAGGCCATAGACGAGACGCTGCGGTACGCGGACAGGACCATCCGGTCGATCATCTGAGTCCCGAAGTCGTTGGCACGCGCAGATCTGGTGCAGCGCGCCGCAAAGCCCTTTCCGGTTGCCGGTGCCGGTGGGTCCACGGACGCCGCCGGGCACTTGCCCGAACCCCGCAGGTCATCGGGGCTCGCGCGAAGGGGAGCGGGCCGGAGTCTGCTGCCAGGCCACGGTGAGTGCGGCGACCAGGTCGGCATCAGCCGGGCCTGCGGGCCACCAGTCGCCGTCCTGGTGGAGGTACGGGTACCAGCGGTGGTCGGGGCCGAGACGGAGCTGGAGTCCCTGATCGGCGAGGGTGAGACGGTTGCGCCAGACCTTGAGGGGGACGGCCCTGTCGGTCATCTCCGCGAGAGCCTCGGTCAGGGTCGTGCGTGCGGCGGCCATCGCGGCGGGGTCGGGGGTGTGGGGCTGCTCGGCGACGGCGAGGCCCGTGGGGCCTCCGTGGTGCCAGGCACGGGTAAGTCGGGCGAATTCGGGGGGTCTGACGCCGGGGGGCTCGGTCAGGTGGTGGATCCGCCCAGGTCCTGGGCGGGTGGCGCCGATCCGTACCGCGTCCTGGTGCTGGGTGAAGTGCAGGCTGGTGACATCGCCGGTGAGGAGCCGGGCGGCGCGTGCGGCGGCGTCGGCCGTGATCTGTTCCAGGTCGTCGGTGCCCAGGCCGGACGCGGTCGGCGGGGGAACGGGCAGCGCGCGAGTGTACGCGGCTGGCTCCGGAAGATCAGGGAGCGCGGCGGGGCGGTCGGCGCGTTCGGCCCAGCGGGCGTACGCGGCGGCGGCCGGGGTGCCCGCCACCGCGCCGGGTACGGCGGCGCGCGCCTGAGGCGTCGCGCGGCGTGCGCGCAACTGGGCGTAGATCTCTTCGCGCTCGCGGCCGCGCAGCGCGAAGAGCACGAACGGATCGGCGTCGATGGTAGAGGCGATGGCGTAGCAGAGCGCGGCGGCGTGTTTGCAGGGATAGCCCCAGTCGGGGCAGGAACATTCGGGGTCGAGTTCGGTGGGGCGCGGCAGCAGGGGCACGCCTGCCTCGCGGGCGTCGTCGACGAGCTCGGCGGGCATCTCCCCGTCGAGGAGAGCGGCGAGGTGCCCGGCGCGGGCCGCGATGGCGTCGAGGAGGATGTCCCACTGGGTATCGGTGAGCACCGGCAGGTGGACCGAGGAGCGGTAGGGGCTGGGGCGGCTGCCCTGGACGGGGGCCTCGACCCGGCCGGGGGTGACGGCGGGCGCCCCGACCAGTCCCTTGCGGGCATAGGTGCGGCCGCGGGAGAGGCGTGCCGCGTCCAGGGTCGAGTCCTCCAGGGCGGTGACCCAGGCCTGGCCCCACCAGGTGGCGGCGAAGGCTCGTTTGCCCCGGGCCGGCGCGCGGCGGGCTCCGGCGTGGGTGTTCCCGCCGGCCGGCGGGACTCCCGCCGTGGCAGGGGGCGTGGCGGGCGACGGCCGGGCGGGGCTCATGACCGCCGTCCCAGGGCGACGAGTTCGGCGAGGTCGGCGTCGGACAGTTCGGTGAGGCCGGCCTCGCCGGAGCCGATGACGGCGTCGGCGAGGGCCCGTTTGGTATCGAGCAGCCGGGCCACTTTGTCCTCCACGGTTCCCTCGGCGATGAGCTTGTGCACCTGGACGGGCCGGTCCTGGCCGATGCGGTAGGCGCGGTCGGTGGCCTGGTCCTCGACGGCCGGGTTCCACCAGCGGTCGTAGTGCACGACATGGGTGGCGCGGGTGAGGTTGAGTCCGGTGCCGGCCGCCCTGAGTGACAGCAGGAAGACGGGGACCTCACCGGCCTGGAAGCGTTCCACCATCTCCTCGCGGCGGGCTACCGGGGTTCCGCCGTGCAGGAAGAGGGCGGGGATGCCGCGGGCGGCGAGATGCTTTTCCAGCAAGGACGCCATCTGCTTGTACTGGGTGAAGACCAGGACCGACTCGCCCTCGGCGATGAGGGTGTCCAGGAGTTCGTCGAGCAGGTCGAGTTTGCCGGAGCGGCCGGCCGATAGTGCGCCGCGGCCCGGCACGTTCGGTTCCTTGAGGTACTGGGCGGGGTGGTTGCAGATCTGTTTCAGCGCGGTCAGCAGCTTCAGGACCAGGCCGCGCCGGGCGATGCCCTCGGACTCCTGGATGTCGGCCATGGTTTCGCGGACCACCGCCTCGTACAGGGCCGCCTGTTCGGCTGTCAGTGAGACGACGCGGTCGGTCTCGGTCTTGGCCGGCAGTTCGGGCGCGATGCCCGGGTCGGATTTCTTGCGGCGCAGCAGGAAGGGACGTACGAGGCGCGACAGCCGCGCCGCCGCCTCGGGGTCCTCACCCGACTCGACGGCACGGGCGTAGCGGTCGCGGAAGGATGACAGCGAGCCGAGGAGCCCCGGGGTGGTCCAGTCGAGCAGCGCCCACAGTTCGGAGAGGTTGTTCTCGACGGGGGTGCCGGTCAGGGCGACGCGGGCCTTCGCCGGCAGGGCGCGCAGTTCACGGGCGGTGACCGCGTAGGGGTTCTTGACGTGCTGGGCCTCGTCGGCGGCCACCAGTGAGAAGGTGGCCTCGGCGAGCGTCTCGCGGTCACGGCGCAGGACTCCGTAGGTGACCAGGACGATCTCGTCGTCGGCAAGACCGGTCAGGTGGCGGTCTCCGCCGTGGTAGCGGCGGATGGGCGTGCCGGGCGCGAACTTCTCCGCCTCGCGCTCCCAGTTGCCCAGCAGCGAGGCGGGGCAGACCACCAGCGTGGGACCGGCGGTGGCGGGATCGTTCTGGCGGTGGAGATGGAGGGCGAGGAGAGTGATGGTCTTGCCCAGGCCCATGTCGTCGGCGAGGCAGCCGCCCAGGCCGAGGGCGCACATCTCGGCCAGCCAGGCGAGACCCCGCTTCTGGTAGTCGCGCAGGGTGGCCTTGAGCAGGGCGGGTTGCCCGACCGGGGTACGCAGGGCGGGGTCGCGGATCGCTTCGACCAGTTCCCCGAGGGCGCCGACGGCCTGGCAGGCAATGGTCTCGCCGTCCCGTTCGGCCTCACCGGTCAGCGCGGCGGACAGAGCCTCCATCGGGGTGAGCGGATCCATCCGGCGTCGTTTGGCGCGGGCCACCAGCTTGGGGTCGGCGACCACCCACTGCTCGCGCAGCCGGATGAGCGGGCGGCGCGCTTCGGCCAGCTCGTCCATCTCGGCCTCGGTGAGCGGCTCGCCGCCGAGCGAGAGCTGCCAGGTGAAGTCGAGGAGCGCGTCGGTGTCCAGGAACCCGCCCGCGCTGGAGCCGGGGGCGGTGCGCCGGGTGATCTCGGCGGTGGCGGTGAGCGCCTTGACCAGTTCGCGCGGCCAGTGCACGGCCACCCCGGCGGCGCCGAGCGCGTCGGTGGCGTCTCCCAGCAGCTCCATGGCCTCGTCGTCGTTCAGCCGCAGCTCGTCGGGGGCGGCGTCCCCCAGCAGGCGGGCCAGGGGCGGCCAGGCGCGGGCGCCACGGCGCAGCGCGAGCAGCGTCTCGGTCTCCACGCGCGGGCCGAGGAGGCGTTCCACCTCGGCCGGTGCGCTCCACAGGTGGGTGGCGTCGACGACGAGTGCGGGGTCGGCCGCGGTGTGCAATTGCAGGACGGCCCGGAACTGGCTGCGCCTGCCCTCCGGCGGCTCGACCCGCAGCGAGACGCCGATATCGGCGGTGAGCGCGGCCTCGGTCTCCTCGGCCCAGGCGCGCAGGGCAGGCAGGGCGCGCGCCTGCTGCCAGGCGTAGGGAACGGGGCCCATGGCGAGCGGCATGGCCGGGGTGCGGGCCAGACTGTCGGCGACGGCGTCGCAGAACCCGCGTACCAGCACGGCCGGTTCGACGATCCGCAACGGGGCGGGGCCCTGGACGGGCAGGCAATGGGCGTACGGCGGGAACGCCTCGGCGAGAGCGGCCAGGGCCTGGTGCTGGGCGGTGGTGAAGGGGCCTGCCCGCCAGCTGTCGTAGCCCTCGGGCGTGAGCGCGGGGAAGAGCCGGCCGTCTGCGAGCAGCCGCAGCGCGAGCCGGGCCGCGGCCTGCCAGGCGGTGGCGGACGCGTCCCGCGTCCCCGGCTCCGTCCCCGGCTCCGTCGCCAGCAAGGCGGATACGGCGACGGGGACGGGCAGCGCGTATCCCTCGACGGAGCGCCTGCGCACCGACCGGCCGTGCGGGAGTACGAGCTCGGCCCGCTCGGTGTCGATCCCTGCCGGGGGCGCGTCCGGAGCGGCGGCCGCCCTGGTGGGCCTCCACAGCAGCAGCCGCCCCTGCCGGGCCGGCTCCGCGGCCAGGAAGACCGCCGCCCAGCCGCTGTCCAGGAGACGCGCCGCGAAGGCGGTCGCCTCCGGGGTGGCCAAGGGCGGCGTGCTCCTCGCGGGCAGCCCGGATTCTCGTACGACGACCCGTGCCACGTTTCCTCCGCCTCCCCGCCTTCATCCCGGCCGCGCGCAGCGCACAGCGCCGCCGCCGCGTCATCTCACCCCATCACATCCGCACTGCCCGCGGAACCTGAGGTGAGAGCCTCACTGTCGGGAACGAGCCTTGTTCGCCGCGGTGCGCAACTGCTTGGCCAGCCGCTTGTCGGTGTCACGCAGCTTGTCGCCGAGCGTGGCGAGCACCTGTCCGGTGGCGGGGTGCGCCACCCGCCACAATTCATCCGCCAGCTGTTCCAGCTCCCCCGCGGGGAGCTGGTGGTCCCCGCGGAACGCCTCGTACAGCTCCATGCCGTCAAGGCCGTCGACGAGGAGCGAGAGGCTGTCGATGAACAGCCAGGACGCGGCCTCAGCGGCCTGGGCCCGGTCCGCCGGCGGGTCCGCAGGGGGATGCGCGCCCGCCGTCGCCGCGGCCACCTGACGCACCCCCTCGACCTCGGAGTCCGCCGCCTTGCGCAGCACCCGCAGGGCCCGTAGGTCGTCCAGCCCGGCCAGCACCAGCTGTGCCACCCCGCGGCGCGCGGAGGCCTCAGGTCCGGTCCCCGCGCAGGCGTCGAGCAGCTGCACGGCGGCGTCGACCGCGCTGCGGCGCTCCAGCCAGCCGTCCACCTCCTGCCGCATGGCTTCCGGGGTGTAGCCCAGGACCCCGAGGAGCAGGGTGGCGGCATCCGCCTCGGCGTACTCACCGAGCAGCGGCACCCGGACTCCGTAGTCCCGCAGGTGCTCGCGCACTCCGTAACGGCCGAGCGGGGTGAGGCGCATCCGGCCCGCGCACCCTTCCTCCGCGGCAGTCTTCGCCGTGGCAGCCTCCAGGGCCCCCGTGCCATCTACCGGCATGCCCCCCACGGCGTTCAGCACGGCCCGCAGCAGATCGCCCGGGGTGTCGCCGCCACGCTCACCGGGCTCGTACTCGACCGCGCCGAGCGGCCCCGCGCCCTCCCCCAATTCCCGGAAGCACGCCGCGAGAAGTACCTCCACCAGATCGGACTCCTGCGGGGCGACGAGGTCCCCAGCTTCAAGACCGCCGAGCTCGGCGAGCATGTCATCGAGATCGAGCCAGGCATCGTCCGGGGTCTCGTAGAGGGCCCCGACGATTCCGTCGGCGGTCTCCCCCCACAGCTCCGCCAGCCCACTGCCGGCCAAGCTCCCACCGATCGCCGCGCCCAGCGCGCCGGGCAGGAGGTCCAGCGCCGAGTCGCCGATCTCTTCGAGGACTGCACCAAGCACTTCCGACCAGCATTCCAGCAGCTCCTCGCCGCTGTCGTCCACGCGCGTACCGGCCCGCGTGCGGCCCCCGCTGATCGTGATCAGCCCCGTATCCAGGGCCAGCCGCCACGGGTCGTCGAGGCAGGGGACGTCTCCGGCACTCCGCAAGGAGGTGAGCGCCCGCGAAGCCGCATCGGCGTACGCCGAGCCGGCGTCGGCCAGTTTCCACAGCTGGAGTTCCTCGATCGCCTCACGGGCTGCCGCGGGGCGCAGCACCTCACGCGCGGTGACCTGACGCCCCTCGGCGCACCAGGCGGCGAGCCGCAGGGCGGCGTCGAAGACCGGAACGCTCCGCACCGCCGCCACGAGATCCTCACGAGGAGCCAGGGTGACGGGACGCAGCGGCGCGGCGAGTTCATCCGGGTCCTCGAAGCCCTCGAAGTCCTCGAAGTCGACGCCCGCCGAAACCACCGGGTCGCCCACGCGGCACCGCCCGCAGGTGCACAGCTCCACATCCCGGGCCGTCAGCCGCTCGACTCCCTCGCGCGGGGCGGGGGCGCCGGCGGACACCGTGCCCACCGCCAGCCGCGCCAACCGTGCGGTGACCTCGCCCTTGTCGAAGACGGCCGGATCGTAGCCCTGTGCCCTCAGGTCGGCGATCAGTTCGCCATACGGGTCATGTCCCGCACCATCCGGGTGATCGAGGAGCTCCAGCACCTCCGCCAGACCCCGCACACCTCCGATGTCCTCGGCCGGCACGTGGGCGCGGCGCCCTCCGGTGCAGCGCACGGCGCGCGGGGCGCCCTGCGGGCGTGGCAGCGTCTTCTCCAGCGTGATCCGGTGTCCCCAGTCGTCACCGAGGTCATAGGTGTAGGTCAGCCCAGCCCCCGCCTCGACGAGGACATCGCCGAGCGCGGTGGCGTCCTGGTCAACGCCGCCGATGTCGAGGTGGCGGGCGCCGTGATCGCCGTAGTGTCGGCCGAACTCATCGGCGAACAGGTGCGGATGACCGCCGCCCCAGCCGAAGGCGATCTGGATGGCATCGTGCAGCGTGCCGAGTGGGGCATCGGAGGGCAGCACGATCCGCCGCCACAGCGGAGGCCTGCTCCCGGTCAGCACGATCTTCAGCTGGAGGTCGGCCTGACCGTCTGTCACGTCACGTCGCGCCACGGACTCCGCCACTCTCGTTCTCACCCGGACGGCCCATCCTGCAACACGCGCCGCGGCCCGCACAAACCCGCACATCAGGGGCTGCCGCGGAGTGCCCATCACCTCGATCGCCACCGAGACGACCGACGCGCCTGCCCTCCCGACACCGCGCCCAGCGTCTCGCGCCGGCACCCGGCGTTCTCGAAGCCGGATCCGGGGAGGACCAGGCGTTTCGCGGCGATCAGCGAGCGGTGGTGAGGGGCGGGGTTTTCCCTTCGGACGTTGGGGAACGCTGCCGTGCGTGCTCATGCGGCGTGCAGCGGGCCGGTGCTCCGGGAGGCCCAGTACCAGGCGCTTGACCGAGTCACTGATCGCGTACGGGAGGGAGGCGGGCAAAGGCGCGACCAGGCGGGCGTCCGTGCCGTCAACTTGCTTGCACAGCGCAGGAATTGACTTGCGCCAAGGTTTCGCGTGGAGTGTTCTTGGCGAAACACTTCAACCATGGGCTTACATCAGATCGTCGATCATCCTGCCGTCGCCGTCTTCCGTGAACCCCGAAGCGGGCGCCCCACCCCGACGCTGGGCCCGCGGGTCGAAGCTGAGGCGAAGCGGACCGCGCGCGTGCTGGCCGGGGTGGCAACGCACGCCAGGCCTGTCGAGCGGACCGCCGTGCTGCGGCAGGCCACTGCGGTTACCGGCGAGTTGGTGAGCGCGCTGTCGGCTCTGGCTCCGGCCGTGGCCGGTGAGGGAGTGCCGGCAGAGTCGATCAGCCAGTCATACTTCCGGGTCCGGGAGGTGGAACTGTCGGATCAGCAGGCTGCCGTGCACGGCGCCCTGGTCATCCACCGCGGACTGGAAGATCTCTGTGATGCTCCGCTGTCGGGCGCCGACCTTGCGCTGGAGGTGGCCGGGATGCGGCAGGCGGTGCTCGACCTCACCGGCGCAGCGCCGAACGCCGGCTCTGACCTGGTCCCGCCGGTGGCCCTGCCCGAGCCTGGTGCGGGGCCGCCGCTGGAGAGGGTGTGGAGTGCGCGGTGGCTCATCGGGCACCAGGTCCACGTCCTGTTCAACATCTGCGCCGCGGTCGCCGTGGCCGACGCCACCCGGCAGATGCGCCACGGTGACCGCGATGCCGCGCTGCTGCGGCTGGCAGACGCGACCGTGTACGTGCGTGGTTTCCCGGCAGCCATGACCCACGCCAGTACCATCCCGAGCGATTACTACATGACCGCCGTACGCCACACCATGGCGCCTCCGTCGGTGGACGTCCCGTTGAGCGGGCGCCAGCATCGCGGCTACAAGCTGTTCCGGGCCGCGATGAAGGACCTGCTGGCGGTGGTTCCCGACTCATATCAGCACCTTGCGGCCCGCGCCCCTGAGCTGGCCGAGGCACGAGGCGCTCTCCTGGAAGCCGACCTCGTGGACAGTGAACGGCACGTCACCCTGGCTTACTCGATGGTGCATCTGCGCCGTTCCATCGCTCAAAGGCCTGAAGGCCCCGACAACGCCGTCGCCGAACTACGGCTCATGCGCCACCGCCGCGCGGCCCAGTACGCCTCCCTGATCCGATTCGGGGACCACTACATCGCCGACGCCGTCGCCGGCCTGCGCCACGCGTGAGTTCACCCGTCCGCCAGCACCCGCAACCGACAGGAATCCCGGATGCCCGAAACCGTGCCCGGCACCACCCAGAGCACCGTCGCCGCCGACTGGGAACTCGATCCGTCCGATGCCGGAGCGTGCGAACAGACAGCCCGCACCCTGTGCACCGGCGGACCCGACCAGGTCGACAGCCCTCAGTGGGTGGCACGGGCCCGGGACGCCTGGGAGGACCTCCCCCTACTGCTGCGCCGTGAGGTACGCCGGTTTCGACGACACTCCGGCCCGCACGGCACATTGGTGATCGGCGGCCTGCCCACCGATCAGCCGGCCCTGCCCGCCACACCGGCCATACCCGGCTCGGTCCAGCGTCAGGCCACCGTCCCGGCCGCGGTCCTCACCATGGTGGCCTGCGGGCTCGGCGATCCTCTCGCCTACCGTGCCGAGAAATCCGGCGCCCTCGTACAGGACGTCGTGCCCGTGCCCGGGCAGGAGACCTTCCACGGCAACGCCGGATCGGTAGCGCTCTCCTTCCACACCGAAAACGGCTTCCACCCCCACCCACCCGACTATGTGATCTTCCTGTGCCTGCGCGCCGACCACGACCGCATCGCCGGCATGCGCGTCGCCGGCATCCGTGAGGCGCTGCCCCTCCTCACCCCAGCCAACCGCCAAGCCCTGTTCGCACCGGAATTCATCACCACACCACCACCCTCCTTCGGACCCGGCACCGCCGCGAGTGCGCCCCCCGCCACACCCCGGCCCGTGCTGTCAGGAGCAGTCGAGGACCCCGACATCCGCATGGCCCAACTCGTCACCACCCCGCTCACGCCTCGAGCCACCGCGGCACTGACAGCTTTCGGCAGCGCCTGCGAGGCGACCGCCCGCACCCTGCACCTGACCCCCGGCGACCTGGTCATCATCGACAACCGCGTCACCGTGCACGGCCGCACCGCCTTCCGCCCCCGCTACGACGGAGCAGACCGCTGGCTGCAACGCACCTACGCGGTCGCCGACCTGCGCCGCTCCCGCGACCACCGGCCCGACGACGACCACATACTCATCCGCTGACCGCCCTGGAGAATGGCCCACTGCACCGGCTGCGGGCTCTCGGCGGACCGCGACACATCGGAGTGCGCCTGGCCGTCGACCGAGACGCCCGCGGAGTAGCCGGGCGTCGGCATGACGCGGATGAACGAGGGCTTCCGGCTGATCGTCTTGCCGGGTCGGGTGTGGTGAACTCGATGCCGCCGGGGTAGGAGACGCGGCCCTTGGAGTCTGGGCCGTCACCGGCCGTTGAACCGATCACCATGCTGAAGCCCCGGCCGTCGGCGTCCATCAGGAACGGGCAGATGGCCTCCAGCGTGAACCCCCCGCGCTCCCTCCAGGGTCGCGCTCGGTCGGTAGTTCACCGGATCACCTCCTGCGGCGATCACCGCTGTCGCCACCGACAGTGAGGTTCCCTGCCCGTAGCCGGTTCTCACTCTGCGTCGATCAAGCGTGTGCGCCACAGAAGAACAGGCTGTTCAGCGGCGGTGCCGCCGTGCGGCTGCCGCAGTGGCGTGGCGGAGCCGTGACCTGCGCGGGAGGCTTGTGGAGGGCGCTGTCATACCGACCACTGGAGACGACATGCTCACCGTCAACGCGTACGCCGCCACATCGGCGACCGATCCGCTCACACCGACCACCATCGAGCGCCGCGACGTCGGCCCGCACGATGTCCTCATCGAGATCAAGTACACCGGCATCTGCCACTCCGACATCCACCACGTCCGCAGCGAATGGGGTGAGGCCACCTACCCCGTGGTTCCCGGCCACGAGATCGCGGGCGTCGTCGCCGAGGTCGGCCCCGAGGTCACCGCGTACGTCGCCGGTGACCGGGTCGGCGTCGGCTGCATGGTCGACTCCTGCCGCGAGTGCGCCAACTGCCGTACGGGCAGGGAGCAGTACTGCCTCAAGGGCAACACCCTCACCTACGGCTCGATCGGCAAGGACGGCACCCTCACGCAGGGCGGCTACTCCACCCACGTCGTCGTGAACGACGACTTCGTCGTCAAGATCCCCGACGCCATCGCACTGGAGGAGGCCGCGCCGCTGCTGTGCGCCGGCATCACGACGTACTCGCCGCTGGCCCGCTGGGGCGCCGGCCCCGGCAAGAAGGTCGCCGTCGTCGGGCTGGGCGGCCTCGGCCACGTGGCCGTCAAGATCGCGCACGCGATGGGCGCGGAGGTCACCGTGCTGTCGCAGTCGCTGAAGAAGATGGACGACGGCCTGCGCCTGGGCGCCGACCACTACCACGCCACCAGCGACCCCGAGACCTTCCAGACGCTCGCCGGGGCCTTCGACCTCATCGTCAACACGGTGAGCGCCGTACTCGACCTCGACGCCTACCTCGGGCTGCTGGCCGTGGACGGCGCGATGGTCAACGTCGGCGCGCCCGCCGAGCCGCTGTCGCTGAGCGTGTTCTCGCTGATCATGCAGGGGCGGTCGTACGCCGGTTCGCTGATCGGCGGCATGGGCGAGACGCAGGAGATGCTGGACTTCTGCGGCGAGCACGGCATCGGCGCCGAGGTGGAGGTCATCCGCGCCGAGAAGATCAACGAGGCGTACGAGCGCGTCCTCGCCTCCGACGTGCGCTACCGCTTCGTGATCGACGTCTCGACCCTGAGGTGAACGAACCCACCCGCACCGGAAGCTCGGCGCCCCCACGGCGTCTTTCTAGAATAATTGTCTAGAAACTCACTCTACAAATACTCCGTGCGGGGGCCACGCTTCAACGGACGACGGGTCCCGGCCCCCGACACACCCGGAGGATCTCACCATGCCCATCCCCTCGCAGCCGGAACGCCACGACACCACCCGTCGGCCGGCAATCAAGGCCGGCATGGGCTTCGCCCTCGGGGCCGGGCTGCTCGGCGCCGCCCCCGGCACCGCGCTCGCCGTCGGCCGGCAGGCCCCGGCCGGGCGGCTGCTCCAGACCGGTACGCCGTTGTGCGAGCGGCCCGGCGACTCCGCCAGCGCGCAGGGGCTGGGCTCCGGCGACCTGGCCATCCCGTACCACCGGGAGCACGACAACACCTGGGGCTACGTCTTCGGCGACGCATGGCCCGAACCCGCCCTGGGCGGTCCCACCCTCGGCTGCCCCGTGATGCTGAACCAGGCCGAATTCGACGCCTCGGGCAGGACCCCGATCCCGTTCACCTGGGCCATGCCCACCGGCGGCGACGCCCGGCAGCTGTTCGACTACCAGCACAACCAGGACAACGGCTTCGGCTACGAGACCAGCCGGATCCCCAACGACTGCATCGAATTCGGCGGCCGCACCTACATCCAGTACACCTCCGTGACCACCTGGGATCCGCCCCACGGCTACGACGGCTCCCTGATGTCGGGCGTCGCCTACTCCGACGACTACGGCATCACCTGGAACGACTACCCCTACCACTGGCCCGGCGATGTCCAGGGCGCGAACCAGTCGATGTACGGCATGTGGTCCTTCGCGGGCATCGACCCCGACGGCTGGCTGTACATCTTCTCCAAGCGCTGGAACGGCAGCCACCGCAACTGGGGCGACGGCGGAGCGATCCAGCTGTTCCGCATCCGGCCCGACGAGTTCCGCGCCGGAAACTTCGGAGCCCAACGGAACTGGGCCTATCTCGACGGCCGTTGGCAGTGGACCACGGCGGTCGGGCCGTCGGCCATCCTCTCCGGGCACAACATCGGGGAGTTCTCCGTCAAGCGGATCGGCGGCACGTACTGCATGAGCTACTTCGACGTCGACGACTACTCGATCTGTACGCGCACCGCTCCCCGGCCGGACGCCGGGTGGAGCGCCCCCACCCCGCAGGTCGTCGGCGATGGCCGCCCGCCGCACCACTGGGGCAGGCCGCAACTGCCCTTCCTCTACGGCGGGTACATCCACCCCGGCAGCGCGAGCCCCACGTCCCTGACCCTGATCGTGTCGCAGTGGGACGTGGTGGGGAAGTCGGCCTACCGGGTGCTGCAGTACGACGGCATCAGGCCGTAGCCGGACGAGGAGTACGAGGAGTACGAGGAGGAGGGGACGACGATGAGCGGGGTCGTGATCCATGTCCCGGGGGACACCACCGGGGCTGACGGCGACGGAGCCGGGGTGGGAGCCGGGGCCGGCGCCGGGCTCGGTGTGACGATGCGGCTCGGGCCGGGGGAAGTCGTACGGTTCGGCCGGGGCTCGGACACGGTCCCGGTCGAGCTCCGGCTCCGCGACCCCGCGGTCTCCCGGCTCGCCGGGGAGATCCGGGTGACCCAGGACCACTGGCAGCTCACCAACCACAGCCCGACGCAGAGCTACCTCGTGGAGAACCCGGAGGGGGCGGGCGAGTACCTGAGGGTGCCGCCGCGCCGGGCGGCGGCTCCGATCCCCTTCGAGTTCGCCCGCGTCGTGCTGCCCGGGCGGGGGGCGGCGGTCAGCTTCCAGGTGTTCGCGCCCGGACACCTCTACCTCGACCGCCCCGGGGTGGGCGGTCCGTGGGGAACCCGCACGCTCACGGCGTACTCCCTGGACGAGACCGCCGCGTACTTCCTGGTGCTGGTCGCGCTGTGCGAGCCGCGGCTGCGCGACGAGTCGGCCATCGCCGTCCCGACCACGCCCCAGGTCGTCGAACGGCTGCGCAGCCACCCGGAGTTCGGACAGCTGACCGCCCGCGCGGTCAGCTCGCACATCGACTACCTCGCGGGCGACAAGCTCCGCCTCGCCGAACCGGCCGAAGGCCCGGGGCGCTGCAGCCGCCGCAACGGCAAGCGGGAGGCGCTCGTCGCGCTCGCGCTCCGCTTCGGCCTGGTCGGGGAGGAACACCTGACCCTGCTGCCGCCCCGGCCCCGCGGCGGGACGCCCGTCCTGTCCGGCGCGCGATCGGGAGGTTCTAGGTGAGCAGCCGGGCCCGGAGCCGGTCCGTGGTCGCGGGGGTGATGCCGACGCGGTCGGAGAGGTAGTGCGACGGGGAGCCGTACCGGGTGGTGAGGTCGGCGAGGACCAGCGAGAGTACGGTCTGCGGGGCGCGGCCGTAGGCGGGCCAGGTGAGGGTGCGGCCGGGGTTGGCGGCCTGCCAGTCGGCCCGCAGTCGGGCGGTCGCCAGCTCGGTGAGGGCGAAGTCGGCCAGGATCCGGTCGTCGGGGACGCCGAGCAGGGTCAGGACGAAGGCGGCGATCAGGCCGGTGCGGTCCTTGCCGGAGGTGCAGTGGAACACGGTGGGGCCGGCGTCGGAGGCGATGAGTTCGAGGGCCGCGCGGATCTCCGCCACGCCGTCCTCGGCGACCTCGGCGAAGCGGTCGGCAAGGTAGCGCCAGGGGTCGATGTCCGGGTCGATGGCGGCCTGGTCGTACGGCCGGTGCTCGATGCTGAGGTTGGCGTACGTGAACCGCTCCGGCTCCGGGACCCGGCCCTTGGCCTCGATCTCCCAGGGGTAGCGGAGGTCGATGATCGTACGGATGTCCAGGGCGAGGAAGCGGTCCCAGTCGGCGCCCCGCAGCTTCCCGAGCGAGTCGGCCCGGTAGAGCGTGCCCCACGCGACGGTACGGCCGTCGGCGGTGCGGTAGCCGCCCAGATCACGGAAGTTGTGCAGGAACTCGAACTCGATGTGGCGCCGATCGGCCGACATGTGCCCTCCCCCGGGTATCGACCGCCACCGTATCTCAGGCCTCCGGCGGCTGCGCCGGGTCGGGGCTACGGCGCAGACTGCGGGTGCCCGCACGGGACTTGAGCACCTCCCACTCACCCGGCGGCTGGAAGGGGAGCGCGGTGACCACCTCGGTGAACTCGGCGGGTCCCGCGAAGACAGAGTCACGGAAGTCGGCTTCGGCGTGGAAGGACGTGTTCACGAAGAGGGCCCGGCCGTTGAAAGCGGCGGCCCGGAAGTTCGTCTCGTCCATGAAGTCGACCCGCTCGAAGCGCGCTTCGCCGCCGATGGCCACGCGCGCGAAGTCGACCCGGCGCTCGAAGGTCGTGTCGCGCCACCGCAGGAAGTCGACGAAGGCTGCGGCGGCGAAGGACACCGTCCCTCTGAACCGGCCGCCCGTGGACACCAGGGGCCGCTCCCACCGTGCGAACGCGAAGGAGACGCCGGCGAAGTCGACCCCGCTCATTCCGGTGAGCCCGCTGAAGACCGCATGGGTGAAGTCCGCCGGCCCGAGGACGCTCATCCGGTCGAGGGCGGCCGAGGAGTCCAGCACCGCCCGGTTCATGTCGAGGTCCTTTCTGAAGGTGGCGCCGGTGAACCCGGCCGGACCGCGGAAGGCCGCCCGGCGGAATCCGGCCGTGCCCTCGAACCTGCTCCGGTCGAAGGCGCAACCGTTGCCGAACACGGTCCAGGCGAAGGAGGCGGGACCGTGGAAGGCCGCCTCCTCAAAGACGGCGCGGCCGGCGAACTCGGCCCGGTCGAAGGAGGCGCGGCCTTCGAAGACGGCTCCCGTCGTGATCCAGTCGTCGGCGAAGTACGCCCGGTCGAACACCACATCCGCCAGCAGCACTTGACCCGTGGCCGGCGCCACCACCGCATCCAGCACGCGCTGGAGCAGCCCGTTGTCGAAGGTCGTGCCGCGCAGGTCCACCAAGGCACCCGCGCCCCCGAGCGCCGCGAGGTACTCCGCCTGCTCGGCCTCGGACGCATGGGCGAGGCACCGGGGGTACCCCGGCAGCCGGATGCCGATGCACCCGGTCGGCTCCGCCTCGGTGGCCCCTTGACCGCAGTGCGGCCAGTCGATGGAATCCACGTCGGCGATGACATCGGCGTCGAGCAGGATCCGCGCCGTCTCGACGACGCCGTTCAGGCACAGCCACCCGGCGGGCCCGTCCTCGCGCGGCTCCAGGCGGCGCATCAGGATCGACAGGACGTCGCCCATCCGGTCCAGCGGCTCACACAGCACGAGGGCCACGGACTCCCCCGGGGCCGGATCCCGTAGCCGCTCCCCGAGCCGCGGATGCCGTACGAGCCGGCGGGCATCGGCCACCGCCGGCCCGCTCACCCCTTCCGCGCCCGTCTGAACCTCCCCCAGGGCGACCGCCACCCCCAAGGCCAGGACCCATCCGGCGGAGCCGGCCGTCAACCGCGCCACGACGTCCGGAAGTTCGGCGAGCAGTCGCGCCACCTTCCCCAGGGCCCGCGGCCCTTCCACGGCGACGAGCAGGTCCGTCTCGACCACGGCGGCGAATCGGCCGGTCATACCGATGTCGGCCATGACCCGCACGAGCTGCTCGATCAGGTCCGAGGTCACCTCCCGTCCCCTCGGCCCCATGGCGACCTCCGCGTGCAGCGCCAGGCAGGCCCCCGGCCCCGCGGCCGTCCGGGTCGTTTCCCGCTGGGCTTGCGTATGCGCCGCCATCACCTCGCGGAAGTCCCGCTGTTCGGCCAGAGCCTGCCCGGTGAGGAAGACCATGCGGTCGGGCCAGACGCTGTGGACGACGCCGATCAGCTCCCCGTCACGGGAGACCGGGGCGCCCCCGTAGTGGGTCCAGGCGTCCGGCTCGGCGGAGAGCCGGATGAGCTCCCCATTGCGCTCTCCTGAGGACGGGATCATCTCGCCGGTCAGTGCGATGGGCTCCCCCTGGTCGTTCGAACCGTCCACGCGCAGCCGCACCGGCGCGGCTCCCTCCCCCCCGTCCGGCTGCGCCCCCCATCGCAGCTCCGCCCAGGTCGCCGGATCGACCAGGTCCTCCACCGCCAGCAACAGGAACACCCGGGGCGCCGCCTCGTCCCACCACACCGAGCGGCAGGCGATCTCGCGGTCGCCCGACCGGACCCACGCCACCGCGCCGCGGCCCAGCCGGGCGTCGCCGACCGTCAGGACCATCCGGGGGGAGAGCAGTACGCCGACCTCCTGCGGCTCCGGCACGGGCTCGAAGCGGACCCGTACCACCCGGCCGCCGAGCCCCGGGTCCGCGAGCGGGCCCCCTGCCACGGCGAACGGCTGGGCTCCGGCGGCCACTTCACGGCGGCCCTCGGCACCCGTGGTGACCCGGGTCGCGGAGAAGTCCCGGCCGCCCGTCCGGTTGCGGGCCATGAACTCCCACACGCGGCGCCGGACCAACTCCCGCACGGCGGCCACGTCGCCGCGCAGCTGCGACCCGAGCAGGGCTTCCCGTACACCGGGCAGGAACTCGAACTCGGCGTCCTGCGCCTCCTGTTCGGCGCCCCACGGAGCGAACAGCCCGCCGAGGGCGACCTCCGCGAGGTGGCCGTGCTCCGAGTCCCGCAGCAGGGAGCGGCGTACGAGGGTCATCACGGGCAGGGTCAGCGGTACGGCGGCCAGGTGCGCGGCGAGTTGCTGCGCGGTGGGCGAGGCGTTTTGCCGGAAGCGTTCCACCACCTCCAGAGGGCTCGCGAGGGCCCGCGCCGGACCGGGGCCGCCCGGCGATTTCTCGTACGTCGACGCGGGCGCGGCTTCCGCGTCCAGGCGCAGGCAGGCCAGCCGCCGCCACCGCCCGTCCCCCGAGACCACCCGCACCAGCCGGGCCAGGCTCCCGGAGGCGATCCCCACCACCGGGACCACCGGCCCGCGCCCGCGCCCCCGCCGGACCACCGGGACCCGCTGCCAGGATCGGGTGGCGGCGGCGGGCCGGTCCGCCCGCACGGCGTACGGCACGGGCCGGACGGCGCCGCGCGTCCAGAGCCGTTCGGGCAGCACGTTCAGCACGGCCACGGCGTTGTGCGCGCACCAGTGCCGGAGCAGGCCCTGCAGCGGCGCCTCACGCCAGCCCGCCGCGACGGTGTCGGAGAGCACGAGGATCAGCCGGCGCCCCGCCGGGTCGGCCAGCTCCAGCGGGTTGCGGGGCGGCCCGCCGCGGGCGCGGGCGACCATCGGGGCGCCGCCGGGGCCGGTGCCGGCGAGCTGCCAGGTGCGCACGTCGCGGAAGACACCGCTGCGGGTGAAGACCCCGCGCAGCTCCTCGACCAGGTCGGACCAGAGCAGCATCGAGTGGTGGGTGTCCACGACCAGGGCCAGGTCCAGCCAGCGGCTCTCGGCGGGGCGCAGGACCGGGGTGGGCACCATCCGCTCGATGCTGCGTTCCACGGTGAGCTGCTCGTCCAGCTCCTCCCCCGGGCCGCCGATGGAGCGCCGGCCGACGGGGCGCAGGGAGCGCATCAGGGCGAGGGGGTCGTCCAGGGAGACCGCGCGGGGCAGGCGCAGGGGTGATCCCCGGCGCACCCCGGCCGCCGGAGCGGCGGCGGAGCCGGAGTCGGAGTCCGAGCCGGTGTCGGCGTGGTCGCGGCCGGGGCCCGGGAAGAGCCGGACGAGCGGTTCTCCGTCGGCAGCGGTCCGGGGCGGTTCGGCGTCGTCGGAGTCCGGTCGCGGGGCGGGCGGCGGGGCCTCGGTGATCGGGGCCTCGGGCGCGGCGGCGAGGGGGTCCACCCGGGCCGCCAGCCACAGGATGTCGGCTATCTCTTCCACCCCGACGCCGGTGCGAAGGACCCCGCCCCCGGCACCCCCCGCATCCTCGGCGCCCTCGGCGAACGCCGCGAGCAGCTTCTCGATCACGCCGAGGGTCCGGTGAGATGGTGCATGACGGTGGCGAGGAACCGGTCACGGTCCCCGGGGGCCGACCAGGCTCCGGCCAGGCGCAGTTGGATGGCGTTGAGGAGCTGGTCGGTGGCGAGGTCACCGTCCGCGGCCCGTTCGAGGAAACTCCGGACGATCTCCTGGTACTCGTCGTTGAGTTCGATGTCCACGCCCAGCCGGCGGCGCACGATGCGGGCGAGCTTGTCCGGTCCCGGCGCGTCCAGGTGGAGGCGGACGCAGCGGCGCAGGAAGGCGGGCGGGAAGTCCCGTTCGCCGTTGCTGGTGAGGACGATGACGGGGAAGTACCTGCACTGCACGCGGCCTTGGGTGATCCGGACGGCGGCGTCGGGGTCGTCATCGGTGCCGATGGCGACCGTCGGTTCCTCCTTGGCCAGCCGGCCGAGTTCGGGGATGGCGAATCCGCCGTCCTCGAAGACGGTGAGGAGGTCGCCGGGCAGGTCGATGTCGCTCTTGTCGATCTCGTCCACGAGCAGGACGCGCGGCCGGTCCTGCGGCAGCAGCGCGGTGCCGAGCGGGCCGAGGCGCAGGTAGCGGGAGATCGACGGGGCCGCCCCGGCCGGCAGCCCGTCCGGGGCGGCCCCGCCGCCGCCCGGTCCGGCGGTTCGGCCGCCTGTCGGCGGCCCCTCGGCGGCCGCCCCAGGGGTGCGCAACTGCTCCAGGCCCGCTTCCTGCAGCCTTCCGATCGCGTCGTACAGGTACAGCCCGTCGCGCAGCACGGTCCGGCTGGTGATGGGCCAGTGCAGTACGGGGCCCAGGTCCAGGTCGGAGGCGATGCTGTAGGCGAGCGTGGACTTGCCGACGCCGGGTTTGCCGGTGATCAGCAGCGGCCTGCGCAGGTGCAGGGCGGTGTTGACCACGTCCTTCTCGGGCCCGTCGGGGACGTACCCGTCGCCGCGCCGCCAGGTGCGCTCCCAGGCAGGGCCCTCGCACCCGGGCGGCGCGTACTGCGGGTCGGGGGTGCCGGTGAAATCCCGCCAGGGCGGCGGCGGTCCGGCCGCCAGCCTGGCGCGGCGCTCGACGGCCTCGCCGGTCCCGTGGTACAGCCACCAGTCCTTCGCCACTGCCTCTTCCTCCATCATCGGGTGTAGCGGTCGGTCAGGATCGGGTCGGGTCGGGTCGAGTCGAGTCGGGTCGGTCGGGTCGGTCGGGTCGAGTCGGGTCGGGTCGGGTCGAGTCGGGTCGGGTCGGGTCGGGTCGGCAATGAGGTCGGCATCGGGATCAGGCCAGGGACCGGAGGGTGAGCTTGTCGTCGGGATCGTCCCACAACAGCACCAACCGGTCTGCACCTGCGGCCAGTTGTCGGTTGCCCTCGGCTCCGCCGGTCATGCCGGCGGCCGCCCGGCGCACCTCCCGCACCCGGGCGGGCAGCGCCAGTACGTCCAACGCACCGGGCTGCGGGCGGCCGTCGGGCGCGAGCAGCTCCACCAGCCCGCCAGCTGCCGCGCCGCCACCGGGCCGCCACACCGCCACCGGCACCCCGCCCTCCAGCACGGCCTCCACCAGGGCGCCGGTCCGCGCGGCGGTCGAGGTGTGCGCGAGGACACAGGCGGGCGCCGCTCCGGCGCCCAGCTCCATCCCGAGGACGTCGGTGACCTCCGCGTCGGCCACCACACGGACGGCTGCGGAGTGCCGGCCTCCCTGGGCACGCAGCCAGCGCCACTTCGTCCGCCACTCCGCGACGCTGTCCTCGCGCTCCTGCGGGCAGCGCACGACCACCTGGTAGAGCAGGCCGAGGGCCCGGGTGCGTCCGGGGGCACGCCCGCGCGGCACCGGCCACCGGTCGAAGTCCGACTCCAACAGCTCGTACGGCACGTGGAACTCGATCCGCTGCACCGCGTCGTGCGACCGCCCGGCCTCGCCGTCTGCGCCCGGCACACTCCCGACGCGGGCGAGTTGGCGTACGAGCTCCTCCCGTACGGCGTCCAGTCGGACCGGCCCGGCCTGCGACTCCCAGATCTGTTCGGCGACTTCGCGCCGCAGCCACATCCGCGCCAGGAAGCCGTCCTCGCCGCCCGGCGGGGTCTCCAGCCGCACGTGCAGGACCGTACTGAGCGGCGGCGCGGGCGGTGGCGGCAGCGCGGGCAGCGCCAGGCGCTCCCGCGTGGCGTGCACCCAGCCGCCCAGCCGGGCAGACCACGCGGCGTCGCTCGCCCCGGCCCGCGCGGCGAGGAACCGCACGAAGGGCACCGCGAGCGGCAGCCCGCCGCGGCCGCCCAGCCGCTCGTCCAGGTCCTGGACCACCTCCAGCAGGGTGTCCCCCGGCAGACCGCCCTGCACGGGCGTCGTGCAGCCGGCCACCTTGAACGCCCACGCGTAGGCCTCGTACCCGCATCGGGGCAGGTCACGGCCCTCGAAGAGGTCACCGAGCTCGTCCCAGGCCCGCTGGTCCAGCCGAGCCGCGCGCGGCGGGAGGGCATCGGGCGGGTCCTCGTCGAGGAAGGAGCAGGCGTCCCAGTCCCGGTCCACCACGAACTGCGGCAGCTGCCAGCCCTCGCCGCGCTCGCGCAGCTCCTCGAAGCCGCGGTGGATGGACCGGGCGGCGCCGGCGAGCCCGGCGACGCCCTCGCGGACCGACCGCGCGCCGAGTTCGCCGAGCAGCGCCTCGGTGAAGCGGCCCGCGGAGCGCTCGGAGTCGTTCTGCGCGGCTTCGCCCTCGCGGGAGGCGTAGAGCCGGAATTGCCGGCGCCCCGGGACGGTGGCGCCGCCCCCGTAGTTCATGCTGCCGAAGTTCCACCGGGTGTCGCGGGGCGCGTCGACCCGGCAGGCGTCCACCAGGCTGGCCTGGAGGGGGAACCGGCGGTGCGCGACCAGGTCGGTGCGCCACCAGCGCAGCGCGGAGTCGAGGTTGAGGTGGCGGATCCGGCCGGGGAGGGCGTCGGCGTAGGGCAGCATGAGCTCCCGGCTGCGGTCCAGGAAGCCGTGCCCGGCCCAGAAGATCCAGAGCAGGTCGCCGTCACATTTGGGGAGTTCGTCGAACAGCACTGATGTGACGTTGGCCTCGGTGGCCGGGCGGTACGTCCCCTGCAGCGCGGCCAGGCCCGGGGACGCCGACCAGTCGAGCGCACGGGGTTCGAGCGGGGAGAGCAGCAGCCGTACGTGTTCCGGCGGCACTTCTCCCGGCCCGGTCAGCCACTGGGCGAACCGCATGGCGTCCCGGGCCGGGCCGTTCAGGTCCCAGCCGTGGCTGATGTCGTACTTCTCGACGCCGGCGACGAGCGCGAAGGTGCGCCCGGGCCCCAAGTTCGGGGGCAGGAAGTCGGCCCGGCTCACCCGATCTCCGCCTCGGCCACCGCCTGTTCGATGCGCTCGTAGAGGGCAGCCTGTTTCCAGTAGGCGCTGTGGCAGGCGGGGAAGGGCTGCCGGCTCGTGATCCGGTGGTCGCTGACGCGCGGATCGCCGGGGAAGACGGGGCCCGCGAGGTACGAGAGCACGTCCTGGCGGTCGTAGATGTTGAGCCAGTGCGGGAAGGCGTACGGGAGTCTGGTGCCGGGCGCGATCCCGGTGAGGGCGCCGAGCTCGTAGAGGAAGGGGGCCTGCGAGCCGACGGTGACGAGGAGTTCCACTCCGGGCACGGGCTCACCGCGTGCGGCGGCGAGCGCGAGCAGGTCCACGAGGGCGATGCCGCCGAGACTGTGGCCGATGAGTACGGTCGGCCCGGGCTCGGCGGTGATCCGCGCGTGCAGGAACTCCCGCAGGTCCGCACCCCGGGACTGGTAGCGCAGGATGTCCCCGAGCGCGGGGGTGGCGCCGACGGTCAGCGAGGGCCGCCAGGCGTTGAGGAGCGGCTGGGTGGTGACCCGAAGGGCGAGCCGGCCCAGCACCGCGGCGGCGCGGGCTCCCGGCACGCGAGCGTCGCCGCCGAGGCGGGTGGTCAGCAGCTCGACGAGGCGGTCCCGCTCGACGGCGGTGCAGTCGGCCTCGGCCCCCGCGGAGGCGAGCGCGGCCGCGGTCACGGCGCGGGCCAGGGCGGTGGCCAGCTCCCGGGCCTGCGGCTGCCCGGTGGCGCGCTCGCCGGCCCGGGCCGCCTCCGAGGAGCCGGCTACGGCCTCCAGTGCGGCGGGGAACCCGGCGGCGAGTCCCGTGCCGCGCAGCAGGGCGGCCTGCTCGCCACCCTCGGGCACGGCAGCCGGTAACTCCGCCAGACGGTCCATCAGTTGGAGCACTCCGGCTCCGGCGGACTGCACCCCGGGCATCCCGAAGCCGTCGCCCTCGTCCGGCCCGGTGCCCCAGCCCGCCTCGGCCAGCACCCGCAGCTCGCACAGCGGGTCGGCGAGCAGCAGCGCCCACTCGGCCGCCTCGGCGTCCGCCGCGTCGGGCGCGGCCGGGTCACCGGGAGCGCCCAGGCCCGGCACGGACCGGCCGCCCGCGCCGAGGGTGGCGCCGAAGCGGTCCCCCCAGAAGCAGGAGTCCACGGCCGCGCCGGGAAACCTGGCGGTCAGCCCGCCCTTGACCAGTGCGAACAGCGTCTCGTGGCGCTCGCGCCGCACCCCGGTCCCGTGAACAAAAAGAAAACGCATCGCGGCCCCGCCCCCTCGTACGCTTTTCCCCCGCTCGGCACGATAGCGCCGGTCGGCGAAGAGAGGGCAGGGAAACGGGAGTTCAGATCTCGCGGCGATGGTGAGGCCGTCGGCGAGCGCGAGCGTGGCCCGCGGGTGCGCCGGACCTATCCATGACCTGTCACATGTGAAATATTACCGACGCTTCGACTTGAACTCCCGGAAAGGTCGACCACGTTGCGTCGCAGACTCGCTGCGGTGGGAGCGGCGATATCCCTCGCCCTCCTCGCCTCCCCCGCCCTCGCCGCCACCGCACCCCCGACCCCGCCTCCCGGCGGCCAGCAGCAGGCCGAACACGCCGCCGCCCCGCCGCCCGCGCCCCTGGAGGCGCAGCGCCAGGCCCTGCGCCGCCAGGTCCTCGAATCCGTCGCGGCCGGCGGCCCGGACGGCCTGCGGGCCGAAGCCGACGGCACGCTGCCCCGCCAGGCCAAGATCGGCAAGCGGTACGTCGAACTGGCCCAGGAGCGCAAGGACAAGGTCTTCGTCATCCTCGCCGAGTTCGGCGACCAGGTGGACACGACCACCGAATTCGAGGGCAAGCCCCGCTTCGGCGGCACCCCGGGCCCGCTCCACGACACCATCGGCAAGCCGGCCAAGGACGACAACCACACCCTGTGGCGGCGTGACTTCGACCGGTCCTTCTACCAGCGGCAGTTCTTCTCCACCGACCCCGGGTCGGCCTCGATGCGGTCCTACTACCGGCTCCAGTCGTCCGGCCGCTACGACATGGACGGCACGGTCAGCGACTGGGTCAAGCTCCCCTGGAACGAAGCCCGTTACGGCACGGACAACTGCTCCGAGCCCGGCCAGTGCCGCACCAACTGGGACATGATCCGGGACGCCACGGACGCCTGGTACAACGCGGAGCGCGCGAAGGGCCGTACGCCCGAGCAGATCAAGGCGCAGCTCGCCGAGTACGACGTGTGGGACCGCTACGACGCCGACCACGACGGCAACTTCGACGAGCCGGACGGCTACCTCGACCACCTCGTGGTCGTCCACGCGGGCAAGGACCAGACCTGGGGCGGCGGCGCGCAGGGCAAGGACGCCGTCTGGGCGCACCGCTGGTTCGCCTACTGGAACCAGGCCGGAAGCGCGGGCCCGGCGGGGAACAAGGCGGGCGGCACCCCGGTCGGCGACACCGGCATCTGGGCGGGTGACTACCTGACCGGCGGCGAGAACAGCGGGGCCGGCCTCTTCTCGCACGAGTTCGGGCACGACCTGGGCCTGCCGGACCTGTACAGCTCGGACGGGGACAACAGCGTCAACTTCTGGTCCCTGATGTCCTCGGGCTCCTACCTTGCCAAGGGGCCGGGCGCGACCGGCGAGTACCCCGGGGACCTCGACCCGTGGAGCAAGCTCCAGCTGGGCTGGCTGGAGTACACGGAGGCCGACGCGGGCCGCAGGACACGCGCCACGCTCGGGGTCTCGGCGTACAACACGGATGACCCGCAGGCCCTGTTGGTGCACCTGCCGCCCTCGGTGACCACGACCGAGCTGACCGACCCGTACGAGGGCTCCGCCCAATGGTGGAGCGGCACCGGCGACTTCATGGACAACACCCTCACCCGTACGGCGGACCTCACCGCGGTGGAGCCGGGCGCGGGTGCGGCCCGGCTGGACGCGCGGGTCTGGTACGACATCGAGCAGGACTTCGACTACCTGACGGTCGAGGCCTCCGCCGACGGCGGGACCATCTGGACGCCGCTGCCGGGCACGGTGAACGGGACGGCGATCGCCCCCAAGGGCGTCACGGGCACCTCGGCGGGCTGGGCCCGACTGTCCGTGCCGCTCGACCGGTTCGCCGGAACGAACGTCCAACTGCGCCTGCGCGTCACCTCGGACAGCAACACCCACGGCAAGGGCGTCACCTTCGACGACGTCCGGATCACGGCGGGTGACCGGGAGCTGCTGCACGACGGCGCGGAGCAGGGCGCGAACGGCTGGACGGCCGTCAAGTGGTCGCGTACGCAGGGCCGCACGGGCAGCGAGCAGCACCCGCGGGCGTACTTCGTGGAGAACCGCCGCTACACCGGTTACGGCGCGCAGCTGCGGACCGGCCCGTACAACTTCGGCTTCACCGGCGACAAGGTGGAGTTCTACCCGTACCAGCAGGGCGTGCTCATCTGGCTCTGGGACACGGCGTACAGCGACAACACCACCAAGGCGCACCCGGGCTCCGGGCTGCTCCTGCCGGTCGACGCCCGTCCGGAGCCGCTGAAGTTCACGGACGGGTCGCTGCTGAACGCCCGCGCCCAGACCTTCGACGCGACGTTCTCACTGCGCAAGAGCGACCGGATCGTCCTGCACAAGGCCGGGACCCCGCTCGTGGTCCCGGCGCGGCCGGGGGTCTCCGTCTTCGACGACCGCCACGGCTCCTACTGGAACGCGGAGTTGCCGCAGGTCGGGGTCAAGGTCCCGGACACGGGCACCCGGATCACGGTACTGAAGGAGGCCTCGGGCGGTGCGCTCACCACGGTGCAGGTGAGCCCGTCCCCGTAATCGCGCTCACCAGTGCGGCGACGAGGTGCGCCCGCTCGGCCATGGCCTCGACGACGAGGTACTCGTGGTCGGCGTGCGCACCGCCCCCGACCGCTCCGAGGCCGTCGAGGGTCGGTACGCCCAGTGCGGCGGTGAAGTTGCCGTCGCTGGCGCCGCCGACCGCCTTGCCTTCGAGACCGGGCAGCAGCTTCCTCGCCACCGCGAAGAGCTCGGCCGACGCCGACTCGGGCATCGGGGGCCGGCCGATGGATCCCTCGACCGCGATCCGTGCCCCGTCGAGATGCGGGGCCAGCGCGGCCAAGGCGGATTCGATGCGTTCCTTCTCGTCGCCCGACTCGACGCGGACATCGACGATGACGGTCGCCTCCGCGGGAACCACGTTGTCCAGCGTTCCCGCGGAGGCGACGGTCGGGGTGACGGTGGTGCCGGCCTCGGGCCGGCCGAGCGCGGCGATGTCCAGTACCTGGTGTGCCGCTTCGATCAGGGCGTTGACCCCGGCCGCGGGTTCGAGGCCCGCATGCGAGGCCCGGCCCGCGATGGAGACCTGGAAGGTGCCGCAGCCCTTGCGCCCGGTCTTCAGGCCTCCGCCGTCGGCGGCGCCCTCGATCACGAGCACGGCGCCGCAGGCGAGGGCGCGTTCCTCGATGAGGGCACGGGACGTACGGGAGCCGACCTCCTCGTCGGCGGTCACCAGGATCTCGACGCCCGACCGGTCGTCGAGCGCGGCCAGGCCGTGAACGGCCTGCACCAGACCCCCGAGCATGTCGAAGACCCCGGGGCCGGTCGCGTGCCCGCCCTCGACCTTGAACGGGCGGCGCTCCAGGGTGCCGAGCGGGAACACCGTGTCGTGGTGACCGAGGATCAGCACCTTGGGATCGCCGCCGGCCGACCAGTGGACGTGCGGTCCGGCCTCGCTGTCGATGAGGAGGGCCTGCCCGCCGAGGCGGCTCTCGATGACGGCGGCGACGGTTTTGGCCGATGCCGTCAAGGACTCGGTATCGCGCGACGGGGACTCGACCTCCACGAGCGTCCTGAGGTCCTCGAGCATCGCGTCCGTACTCACACCCACACCCACACCCACACCCACGCCCACACCGACGGTCTCGCGCATCGTCACGCCGCAAGAATACTCGGTGCGCCGTGGCCGCGCCGGAACGGATCTGCCGGCCCGGGTTGAGCCAGGCGTACTCCAGCGGCGCGGATTGGTCGATGGTGAGGGTGTGCGGAGCGTTGCAATCTATGCGCAATAGGGGTACTAGCCTCGCGGGAGGACGGTGGCCAGCACCGACGGCAGCGGGTACCAGTCCGCCGAGGCGATGGACGCGTGGTGCGCGGCCATCAGTGCGACGCGCTCGCGCGCCTGGGCCTCGGTGGGCCGGGTGCCGTCGATGGCCGGGGCGACGTTGTGGGCGTCGGTGGCGATCAGCAGGTAGTGGTTGCGGTCGTACCAGGCGGTGTCGACGGCGCCCCCCGCGTACGCGCCGGCATCCCCGTCGAAGATGACGAACCAGGGCCGGATCGTGGCGTCGGCGTAGCGCCCGCGCGGGTCCCCCGCCTCTGCCCGGTGCACGGCCGGGAAGGCGGCGGCCTGGCCGAGGCGGCCCGAGCCGGCGAGGGAGCGCAGGTGCTCGGCGTACTCCCGGTCGGTCCACAGCTTGTCGGCGCTGTTGCCCTCCTCGACGGTGCCGGGGATCAGCTCCACGAGGAACCTTCCCGCCATGTCGGCGCGGGCGGGCCAGGCGCCGGCGCGGGCGGCCGTGTCCAGGTCGGGGTACCCGGCGGCCAGCTGCCCGGGCCGGTAGAGGGCGTCGCCGAGCTTGGAGCCGAGCAGCGCGTCGAGTTCGGCGGGACCGCGCCCGAGGTTGGCGGCGAAGCCGTCCTTGAGCTCCATCTTGAGGATGACCGGGCGGTGGCCGGGGTGGGCGTCGTGCCAGCTGCGGATGTCGGAGAGGCAGCCGGCGAGGTTCTGGTTGCGGGACTTGGTGCGCAGTTGGGCGGGGGTGGCGGCGTTCTCGCAGTTGTTGTCGTTGCCGAACGGGTTGTCGTGGGAGACCCGCCAGGAGCTGCCGAAGAAGTTGGTCCACACGTCGAGTTCGAGCATGGCCGCGCCGGAGTCCAGGGCGTCCGCGAAGTAGGGGTACTTGGTCTTCTCGTAGGCGTTGTGCACGCCGACGCCGGTGGCCCCCGCATAGGAGGGACCGGCTGCCACTCCCGCAGGGGCCGCTCCCGCCGGGGCCGCGCCCAGCGCGAGGGCCACGGCCGTCAGCCCCGCCGTCACGACGCCCGTGATCCGCTTCCGCAATCTCATACTTTCGGCTCCCGTCCGCCCCGTCGCCCCAGTTGGGCTCAAGTCGGCTGGAGCGTACGGGAGTTGGGTGACATGCGGAAGGACGGGGGATGGCGGCCCGGGTACTGTGAGGACGAACACGTTCCGTTTTCGGAACCCCGGCCCGCGCCCTCCGCATCGGACCAAGGAAGATCGAACGAGGAGTCGCACCAGTCTCCGGAACGGGAGTGCCGCATGTTCACCAAGGTCCGCGGGCGGGCCGTACGGGCCTCCGTGTTCGCCGGCTTCTGCTGCGTCCTGCTCCTCGGCGGCGCCGGCTACGTGTGGGAGCTGCGCGCCCTCGCCGCCTTCCTCGACGACGGCGATCCCGTACGGGGCAGCTACGCGCAGGACCCCGGGGCCGCCGACGACACGGCCTCCGCCGTACTGGACGGCATGGCCCAGGAAGGCCTGCCGCCGGGCGACGGCGACACCGGTCCGGTGCCCGGCGGCGGCCCCGAGCACCGGGGGTCCGTGCGCTGGCAGCCTTCCGACCCGCTGGAGGCCCGGCCCGCCCCGGCCGATCCCGCGGTCGGCGCGCTGTTCTCCCCCGGCGAGGACGGCGACCCCGACCACCACTGCTCGGCGAGCGTGGTCCACTCCCCCGGCGGCGACCTCATCGCCACCGCCGCGCACTGTGTGCACGACGGCGGCTTCCGCACGAACCTCGCCTTCGGCCCGGGCTACCGCGACGGCTTCCTCCCGTACGGGGTCTGGGTGCCGACGCGGATCGACGTGGACCCCCGCTGGGTGACCGGCCGGGACCCCGACCACGACGTGGCCTTCCTGCGGATGCGCCGCCCCGGCCACCCCGGACAGCGGCTGGAGGACGCCGTCGGAGCCGCCGGGGCCATCCGCTTCGGGGCCCCGCTCCCGGCGCCCGCCCGGCTCATGGGCTACCCGAACACGGCCGAGGAGCCGCTGGAGTGCCGCAACAATGCCGTCGCCGCCGGGCCCTCGCAGCTGCGGCTGGACTGCGCGGACGTACCCAACGGCACCAGCGGGGGCCCGGTGCTGACCGGTGACCGCACCCTGATCGGGGTGATCGGCGGCCGCGACGGCGGAGGCGACGAGGAGACCTCCTACAGCAGCCGCTTCGACGCCGCCGTCCGCGCACTCTACGAACGCGCGGGCCGCGACTAGGCAGTGTCTTCAAAGGGTTCTGATGGGGGATCATGTGTTGCATGGTGCGTCGTCATGAGCTGTCGGATCTGGAGTGGGAAGCGTTGTCCGCGTTGTTGCCGCGGTCGTCGTCGGGGCGGCCTCGGTTGGACGACCGGCAGGTGCTGAACGGGATCGTGTGGAAGCTGCGGACAGGGTCGGCGTGGCGTGATGTACCGGAGCGGTACGGGTCCTGGCGGACTCTGTACACGCGTTTTCGCAGGTGGGCGCTGGACGGCACGTTCACGCAGATGCTGGCCGCAGTTCAGGCGGAGAAGGACGCGGCCGGTGACATCGACTGGTTGGTGTCGGTCGACTCCACGGTCGCGCGGGCCCATCAACATGCAGCGGGCGCCCGTAAAAAGGGGCAGGGCAGGGGGACGAAGTATGTGATCAC
>NZ_JBHWVM010000076.1:0-38900 GCF_042736805.1 Streptomyces sp. NPDC060031 | reverse complement strand
TTCACTAGACTCGGGTGGGGGTGGGGGGGGGGCTGGGGGGGTGGGCGCCGGGGGCCCCGCCCCCCCCGCCCCCCCCCGGCCGGGGAGGCTACGGGCGCAGTCCCGAGAGCAGTGCGGAAGTGACCGCGAAATCGGCCGGCCCCGTGTTCCAGTCGGCGTTCATCGGGCTGACGGCGATCCGGTCGGCGCTCACCGCCTCCACGTCACCGCCCTTCGCGGCGGGCTGGACGCTCAGCCGTACGCTCACCTTCCACGTGCCGTCACCGGAGTCGGTGAAGTCGGGGCGCAGCGGTGCCTGCGGATCCTGGAAGGTCGAGGCGACACCACGGGCGACGCCCTTGCCGTCGGCGCCGATGACCGGGTGGTTGACGTTCAGGCCGACGCCCTTCGGCAGCAGCGGACCGCTGCGGGCGCGCGTCCTCAGCCGGTCGATCAGCTTGACCGCGAAGTCGACGGTGGGATCCATGGCGTTGACCGTGGCGACCGGATCGGGGACGGCGAGCCCGCCCGTGCTCAGCGCGATGGCCGGCACCCCGTACTCGAGCGCGGCGACGGCGCCGCCGATCGTGCCGGAGTGGGTGGCGAGGGAGGCGAGGTTCGGCCCGAAGTTGGTGCCGGAGACGACGAGGTCGGGGGCGCGGCCCTCGAACACCTCGGCCAGACCGAAGGCCACCGAGTCGCCGGGGGTGCCGTCCACCGCCCAGACCTTCGGCTCGGGGTGCTGGACGGCGATGGCGGGAGCGCTCGCCATCTTCGTGCCGGTGCCGCTCTGGTTGGTGAGCGGGGCGACGATGGTGACGTCGTGCCCGGCGGCGGTCAGGCGGGCGAAAGCCTTGCGGATGCCGGGCGCGTTGTAGCCGTCGTCGTTGGTGAGCAGGATCCGCAGCGGCGCCGACGGCGCTGCGGGCGCGGTCTGCGGGGCGGCGGCGGCCCGTGTCGTACCGGCGAGGGCCGGCGTACACAGCATCAGTGCGGCCAGTGGCAGAACTCGCTTGTGTCTCACGGAGTGCTCCTTCGGAGGGATGCAGGGGTGGGTGGGTGTGAGGAGTGGGGGAGCGGGGATCAGCGCACGCTGCGGATCGGGAGGATGGCGAGCGCTCCGATCAGCGAGAGGGCGCCGCCGGCCAGGAAGAGCGGGGTGTATCCGCCCAGCCCGGTGACGATCGCGGAGGCGACGAACGGGGCGATGATCTGCGGCCCGGCGTTCGCGACGTTGAGGACGCCCATGTCGCGGGCGGCGTCCTCGGCCCGGGGGAGGACCAGGGTGACCAGCGCGGTGTCCACCGCCATGAAGCAGCCGAAGGCGAGGCCGTTGAGCGCGCTGAAGACGAGCATGCCGGTCCAGGTCGGGCTGACCACGGGCACCGCCATGACGAGCCCGGCCAGGGCGGCGGAGACGCCGACGAAGACCTTGCGGCGGTTCCAGCGGTCGGAGAGCAGCCCGCCCACGACGGTGGAGAGGGCCATCGCGACCATCGACACGGGGGTGAGGGCCGCCATCGCGGAGGCCGGGGAGAGACCGCCGGGCAGGGCGATGTGGTCGTCGAGGATGTACAGCTGGTACCCGACGACGGAGAAGTAGCCGAGGACCATGAGGGCGCGGCCTATGAAGGCCCAGCGGAAGTCGTGGTGGGCCAAGGAGGAGAGGAACGCTGCCAGTTGGGCGCCCTTGGGCCGGGCGGCGGGGGCCGGGGCCGGCTCGGTGCGGGGCAGGTCGCGGCAGAAGGCCGTCAGCAGCATCGCGGCCGCGGCGACGATCGCGCCGAAGACGAGGTAGCCGGTGCGCAGGTGGTCGACGGTCTGCGAGGCGACGAGCACGCCGACCGTGCCGCCGATCGGCAGACCCAGCCCGACGAGGGCGGACGCGGTGCCGCGGCGGACCGCGGGGACGCGGTCGGGGACGATCGCGGTGACGGCGGCCTGGTAGATGTTCATGGTCGCCTGGATCAGGCACCAGCCGATGCCGACGAGCAGCGCGGTGGTGACGCTGCCGAGGAAGGCGAGGCCGGCGAGCGAGGCGAGGGCGCCGCCGAGGATCCAGGGGCTGCGGCGTCCGGTGCGGTCGGAGAGGGCTCCGGCGATGGGGTTGAAGGCGGTCGCGAAGATCGCGCTGATACCGCCGATGAGGCCGAGGACGGCGACCTTGTCATCGGGGGCGATCGCGGCGATCTGGGTGGGCAGGAGGACGGATCCGACACCCATGTAGACCGCCATCATCGCGGAGTTGGCGACGAGCAGCAGGGGCAGGAGCCCGCGCTGGCGGGGCGGTTGCGGGGCCGGCGGGGCGGCGGGCGGGTCGGTGATCTCGTTCGTGGCCATGACGACTCCTCGGGGGACGGAGCGGGGAGAACGCGGGGGAGGCGGGGGAGGTGGCAGCGGTGTCGCGGCCCGGGCTGCGGACTTGATGTTGTTACACGTGTCACCAGCGGCGCTGGACACTGTGTAGCACCCATTCGGGGGCTCCGCCAGGGCTTGCGGGGAGTCGTTATGCAGATCGTGACCGAGGGGTGAATGCCTGGTGGGGCACGTGTAACCACCTGTTTGCAGCCACTGACCAGGGCAATCCCGTCTCGAAACCCTCTTGCTCTTGTGGCGGCGGTCACGCTTCCGCAATACTCCGTCGCGCCGGCTCTGCCACCGTCGGGGTGCGTGGCACCCCGGCGCGGCTCGCACCCCCTGGCCATCGCCGGGAGGGGTGTGTCGCGGGCGTTGCCGTACGGGCTGGCGCCTCGCCCGGTGGTCCGCAGTGTGGCGGGCCTGCTCGGAGCGCCCCGGCCCGGCCGCCCACCCCGCCCGCGGCTTCGGTGCGCCGAGTTCCGGCGCTCCGCGTCATTCGTGCCCGTCTTCCCCCTGTTCCGCGTCCCCTGTTCCGCGTCGACCGTTCCGCGTCCCCTGTTCCGCGTTCCGCGTCGACCGTTCCGTTCCGGGTCGCGGCGCTCCGTGGGGCTGGGCAGCGCTACCGCGGTTCCGCTCCGCGTCCACCGTCACCGTCCCAGTCCCGGGTTGCTCCGCTCCGCGTTTCCCCGCGCGTCCCCAGTGCCGGGAGCCTTCGCGAAAGGTCCGCCATGTACTCCTCGCCCTCCGCCGCCCCGCCGCGGCCCTCGCGGCCGCCCCGGCACCACGTTCCTGCGGCGCCGCCTCGGCATGCGGTCGTGTCCGGATCCGCTCTGCTGCTCGGCTCGTTGGTGACCGGGTTGCTGCTGTCCGGCGGGGGAGTCCCGTTCTTCCAGGGGGTCGACGACCGGTGGGCCGCCTGGGTGATCGGTTCGCCGCGCGGGGCCGCCGCCACCTTCGCCACACTGCTCGACCGGCTGGGCGGCCCCCTCGGCACGGTGCTGCCGCTCGCGCTGATCGGCTGCCTCTGCGTCTACGGGCGCTGGCGGTCGGCACTGTTCGTCTTCTCCGCCGCCATCGGCGCCGACCTCCTGCTGGTCCTGCCCCTCAAGCAGCTCGTCGACCGGCCCCGTCCGCCGCATCCGTGGGTCCTGGTCAACGACGGCTCGTTCCCCTCGGGGCAGGTCTTCAGCGCCGTCACCCTGGTGATCGCCGCCGCAGTGGTGCTCTTCCCGCCGCGCGCCCGCCGCTGGTGGTGGCTGCCCGGGGGTGCGTACGTGCTCGCCATGATGTGGAGCCGTACCTGGCTGCACGCCCAGTGGCTCAGCGACACCCTCGCCGGGGCCCTCGCGGGCGGCGGCGTCTGCCTGCTGCTGTGGCGGGTGTTCGCGCGCCTGCTGGAGGCCGAGGCGGAGCGCGCCGCCTCGAACAGTCTGTGGCTCTGAGCGGAGGAATATCGCGAATCATTGACGGTCGCATAATTTACGCCATAATCTCGATCGGGTCGGCGTGCGTCCGACGCGCCGCCCAGGAAGGATTTGCGCATGGCTCACAACCCAGGCCCGGACCCCACGGTGGTGGAACTGCCCGCAGGTCGGCTGCGCGGTGCGATCGAGAACGGGGTCGCCGTGTTCCGGGCCGTCCCGTACGCCCTGCCCCCGGTCGGCGAGCTCCGCTGGCGACCCGCGCAGCCGCACCCCGGCTGGAGCGGTACGCGCGATGCCACCGCCGACGGCCCCAGCGCGCCGCAGATGTACATGGACGGCGGCGACCCCGTCCTCGGTGGACACGGGTCGCCGCCGTTCGACGAGGACTGCCTGACCCTCAACGTCTGGACCCCCGCGACCCCTGCGGCCCCTGCGACCCCCGAGGCCGCCGCACCCGACGCGGCTCCCCGCCCGGTGCTCGTCTGGATCCACGGCGGAGGCTTCGTCTCGGGTTCCGGATCGCTGCCGAACTACTCCGGCGAGACCTTCGCACGCGATGGCGACCTCGTCGTGGTGAGCGTCAACTACCGTATCGGGGCTCTTGGTTACCTCGCTCTCGACGTCGAGGACGGGGGCTGCAACCACTGGCTCACCGACCAGCTGGCCGCCCTGCGCTGGGTGCAGGAGAACATCGCCGCCTTCGGCGGAGACCCGGACGCCGTCACCGTCGCCGGCCAGTCCGGCGGCGCCATGTCCACCGCGGCCCTCGCGGGCCACCCGCAGGCCCCGGGGCTGATGCGCCGCGTGATCCTGCAGAGCCCGCCCTTCGGCCTGGACCTCCCCGACCCCGAGGGCTGCCGGGAGCGCACCGGCGCCTACCTGGAGATCGCCGGCGCCAAGACCGTCGAGGAGCTCCGCGCCCTGCCCTGGCCCGCGCTGGCCGGCGTCACCGGAAGCCTCTTCGCGCTGACGACGCGCTGGGGCTACTGGCCGACGCCCTTCCTGCCCGTGATCGACGGTGCGGCCGTCGCCCGCCACCCGGCGCAATCCCTGCTCCACGGCGCCGCGGCCGACATCGACGTGATGATCGGGTGGACGCGGGAGGAGGCCAACTTCGGCTTCGCCCTGGACCCGGGCCACGCCGCCGCCACCCGGGAGCAGGTGACCGACCGGATCGCGGACACCTTCGGTACCGAAGCCGCCCCCGAGGCGTACGCCGCGTACGAGCGCACCCGGCCGGGTGCGCGTCCGGCCGACGTGCTCATGGACCTCATCACGGACGAGCTGTTCCGGGTCCCCGCCGTCCGGCTCGCGGAGCGGAGGGCGGAGTCGGGCCGCCCCGTCTGGGCCTACCAGTTCGATCTCCCCACCCCTGCCCTCGACGGCCGGCTCGGCGCCGCGCACTGCCTCGAACTGCCCTTCGTCTTCGCGAACTTCGACCAGTGGTCGCACGCCCCCTTCCTGGCCGGCCTCGCCCCCGCGACCCGCGACGGCCTCGCGCACACCATGCACGAGGCGTGGATCGCCTTCGTCCGCACCGGCGACCCGAACCACCCGGCCATGCCGCGGTGGGACCCGTACGAGAAGGACACGCGCACCACGATGCGCTTCGACTCCGTCGTCGCGGCCCTCGGCGATCTCGCCGGACCCTCGCGCCGGCTGCACGAGTCGGCCGGCCGGGCGGCCGCCCCAGGGGCCGGGGCCGACGGCGCTGACCAGGAGTGATCCGGCCCCCGTGATCTAACTCGTGTAACCTGGATGCGAAGGCGTCGGTCGGCCACAGGGAGACGAGGACCACATGCCCAGGCAGACACGCACCCCCGCGACGATCACCAGCGCAGACGTGGCCCGGCTGGCGGGGGTGTCACGCGCCACCGTCTCCTTCGTGCTCAACGACACCCAGGGCCACCGCGTCAGCGCCGCCACCCGCGCCCGGGTGCTCGACGCTGCCGCGCAGCTCGGCTACGTCCCGCACGCCGCCGCCCGCTCCCTGCGCGCCGGCCGCAGCAACCTCGTCCTGATGCCCGCGTCGATCTCCGCGTTCGGCCGCCTCGCCAGCGACTGGGTGGACGACCTGAACACCGAACTGGACCGTCTCGGCTACACGGCGGTCCTCCACGCGGGCCGCTTCGCCGACCCGCTCGAGGCCGCCCGCGCCTGGGCCGAACTGCGCCCGGCGGCCGTCATCGCCCTGGACGGCGACCACTTCACCGCCCAGGCCGCCGAACTCCTGCGCCGCGCCGGCGTACGCGCTCTGCTGGCCTTCAGCGCCCGCCCCGTCCCGGACGTCCTCACCATCGGCTTCGACCACGCCCGCATCGGCGCGACCGCGGCCGAGCACCTCATCGCCCGCGGCCGGACCAGGATCGGCGTGGTCATGCCGCAGGAGCGCGGCCTCGCCACGCTCGCCGAACCCCGCCTCGCCGGCGCCGAGTCGGTCGCCGCGCGGCACATGGCCACGGTCACGCCGGTGGAGCTCGGCTACACCCGGGAGTCCGCGGCGGCCCTCGCCCGGCGCTGGCCGAGCCTGGGTCTGGACTCGGTCTTCGCCTACAACGACGAGTACGCCGCCCTGCTGCAGTACGCGCTGCGGGCCGAGGGCATCGACGTACCGGATGACGTGGCCCTCGTGGGCTGTGACGACCTGATCCTGTCCGCGCTGCAACAGCCCCCGCTCACCACCGTCCGGCTGGATCTGCCGGCGGCCGCGCAGATCGCACGGGCCCTGCACGAGCTGGTCGAGACCGGGACCACGGAGCCGGTACAGCCCACCGAGGCGGTCCTGGTCCACCGCGGTACGTCCTGAGGGGCCGGGGGAACCCACCCCCCCCCGGCCCCTCAGGCGTCCCGCCGCCGGTCAGTGCCGCGCGGGCTCCGGGGTGTCCGCGGCCGCCCCCCGACGGTCGCGGCCCGCCTCGGGCATCCGGTTCCGTTCCCGCCCGCGTCCCGCTCCGTGCCCTCGTCCCTGTCCCTGTCCTCGGCCCTGTCCCCGTTCCGCTTCCCGGGCCAGCGCGGGGCCGAAGAGCCACCACGCCAGCAGCCCGGCCCCCGCCCCCGCGGCCGCCCCGGCGGCGGTGTCGCTGAGCCAGTGCGCGTGCAGCCACGTACGGCTCCACATCATGGCCAGCGTGAAGGCCGCGCCCCCCGCCCACCAAGCCCGCCGGCGGGCGACCGGCACCAGCAGCGCGCCGACGATCACGACGAGCAGCGCCGCCCCGGCCGCGTGGCCGGACGGGAAGGAGCCGTGGTCCACCCGGACCAGCGGATCCTCCGGGCGCGGCCGGTCCACCAGGTGCTTGAGCCCCTGGACGACGAGCATGTTGCCGACCAGGTAGCCGCCGAGCAGGAACCCCGCCGACACCCAGCGCCCGCGTACGAGCAGGAGCACCAGCAGGGCGAGCGGTACGACGGCCCCGGGTGGCGCGCCGAACCAGTTCAGGGCTGCCGCCACCACGGCGGGGAGCCCGTCGTGGGGACCGCCCGTCCACGACAGCCAGCGGTCGTCGATGCCTTGGAAGGGCGGGTGCGCGGTGTCCGGCCGGACGAGGAGGGCCGACAGCCCGGCGCCCGCGAGGAGCAGCAGCCCGAGTGCGAGCGTGCCCGGGCTCCTCCGCGCGGACGGTGAGGGCGCCGGGGCAGGGGCGGGCGCCGGGGCGGGCGCCGGGGTGGGGAGGGGAGCGGGGGCTGCGGCGCCGGCCCGGCCGCGGGAGGTGACGGGATTCCTGGACATGAGTGCCTCTCGGGGGCCGCACCCGCAGGGGCGGACGCGGCTCGTGGTGATCGACGTACCCGTGGGGGCGCGGCCGGGCCGGCCCCCACGGTGGAACAGGACCGCTCGAACGCCGGGTCAGGCCTTCGCGCCCAGGTGGCGGGCGAGGAACTCGACGCTCTCCCCGACGATCCGCACGATGTCGGGGGAGCCGAGGAATATGTGGTCGGCCCCGTCGACGGGGCGCAGGGTCACCTCGCCCCCGGCACCCGCCAGCGCCTCGGCGAGGAGTTCGCTCTGGCTGTACGGGACCAGCCCGTCGTGCGTGCCGTGGATCAGCAGGAACGGCGGCAGTCCCGGAGCCCCGGCGTACGTGACCGGGCTCGCGGCCCGGGCCAGCGAGGGCCGCTCCGCCTCCGTGCCGCCGAGCAGGGCCTCGTACGGGTCGGGGAACTCGACCGCGGAGGGCATCGGAGGCATGGGGTGGTCGGCCAGGGCGACCAGGTCGGAGACGCCGTACCAGTCCACGACGGCCTGTACGCCGCTCTCGCCGGAGCCCACGCCCTGCGTGCCCTCCAGCAACGCGGCGTCCGCCGTGTCCGGCCCTACGACACCCGCGAGCGCGGCGAGGTGGCCGCCCGCCGACTCGCCCCAGACGCCGATGCGGTCCGGGTCGATGCCGAGGTCGCCGGCGTGCGCGCGGACGTAGCGGATCGCGGCCTTCACGTCGTGCAGCTGGGCGGGGAAGGGGGCCTCGAGGCTGTGCCGGTAGTCGATGGAGACGAGCGCGAGCCCGGCGGCCAGGACGGAGCCGTGCAGCAGTTCCACGGGCACGGTCGGCGGCGGGTAGCGGCGGTCGCCCTCCAGCCAGCCGCCGCCGTGGATCCAGACGACCGCGGGGAAGGGGCCCTCGCCGGCGGGCAGCCGTACGTCGAGCAGGCGGGGGCGGTAGCCGGGCGTGGTGGCGTACGTGATGCCGTCGAAGTGGCGTACCCCGTGCTCGTCCGTCACGGCCGGTACGGGGGGTCGGTAGGGCGGGGGCGGCCAGGTCATGTCGGCCGGGTCGGGGAGCCCGGGGACACCGGGCGTGGTGGGAGGAGATTGCGTCATTGCGGCCCTTCCGATTCGGCGCGGCCGCGGGGGCCGGCGGGTCCGGTGCGGGCCCAGGCTTCGTAACGTTTGTCCGAAATGCTTGCGCGGGCACCGGGAGAGGCTTAACGTGTTACACGTGTAATCACAACTCTAGCGACGCATTTCCGCTGACCACAAGCCCGCATCCAGTCGGACTTCCGGGACAGTTACTCGAGACAGCAGGCGGCGCGTCGCCCTCCTCCCTCTGGGAGCACGCCATGTACACCACCACCGTCACCCACCCCGCGACCCCGATGGCCGTCCTGACTGGCGCTGTCGACCCGGTCGGTCCGGTCGACCCGGTCGGTCTGGTCGTTACGCCGGCCCCGGCCGCCGAGGCCCCGGCCCGGGTCTTCGCGCGCTGGACCGCCGAGCCCACCGCGGCCACGGTGCCGCTGCTGAGGGCCCGTGTCCGCGCCCTGCTGGAAGGCTGGGAGGTCGCCGACGACACCGCGGGCGTCCTGCTGCTGGCCGTCAGCGAGCTCGTCGCGAACGTCGTCCTGCACGCGGCCGCCCCGGGCCGGATGCGCGTCAGTGCCCGCCTCGGCGGCGGCTGGCTGCAACTGGAGGTGGCCGACCGGGCCCCCGGGCTGCCGCGGCTGCCCGACCCCGCCGCCGAGGTCGACCCGGACGACGAGCACGGCCGCGGGCTGCTGATCGTGCGACTGCTCACGGCCGAGGCGGGCGGCCAACTCACCGTCACGGCCGACCGGTTCGGCACCGCGGTCCGGGTGCGCGTACCCGTGGCCTGACCGCCGCGGCCCCGGGGTGTGCCTCAGTCCCGTCTCGGACCAGGTCGGCCCGGGAGCCGGCGCACCGTACTCAGGGGCGGATGATCGTGACCCCGCCGCCCGGGGCCGAACCCATCGCGGCGAGGGCCGCGGGGGCCGCTTCCAGGGGGATCGTGGCGGTGACCAGCAGGTCCGGGCGCAGTGCTCCCGACCGGACCAGCTCCATCATCGGCGGGTAGGCGTGCGCCGCCATCCCGTGGCTGCCGAGGATCTCCAGTTCCCAGCCGATGACCCGTTCCATGGGCAGCACCGCCGCCCCGCCCGCCGCCGGCAGCAGCCCGACCTGTACGTGCCGGCCGCGCCTGCGCAGCCCGGCCACCGAAGCCGCCGCCGTCACCGGCGAACCCAGCGCGTCGAGCGACAACTGCGCGCCCCCGCCGGTCAACTCCCGTACGACGGCGGCCGGATCCTCGGCGGCGCCGTCCACGCAGTGCGCCGCCCCGAACTTCCGCGCCAGGTCCAGCGCGGCGGGCGCCGTGTCGACGGCGATCACGCGGGCCCCGGCCGCCACCGCGATCATCACGGCGGAGAGCCCCACTCCGCCGCAGCCGTACACGCAGACCCACTCGCCCGGCGCCGCCCGTCCCTGTGCGACCACGGCCCGGAAGGCCGTAGCGAACCGGCAGCCCAGGCCGGCCGCCGTCGCGTACGAGAGCTCCTCGGGCACCGCCACCAGATTCACATCGGCGTGCTCCAGGGCCACGTACTCGGCGAAGGACCCCCAGTGCGTGAATCCGGGCTGCGTCTGCCGGGCGCACACCTGGTGCTGCCCGGCCGCGCAGTCGGCGCAACTGCCGCAGGCGCAGACGAACGGTACGGTGACCCGGTCCCCGGGCCGCCAGTTGGCGACCCCGGGCCCCACCGCCTCGACCACGCCGGCCAGTTCGTGCCCCGGGACGTGCGGCAGCACGATGTCCGGGTCGTGCCCCATCCAGCCGTGCCAGTCGCTCCGGCACAGCCCCGTGGCCTCGACCCGCACCACGACCCCGCCGGGGCCCGGACGGGGGTCCGGCACCTCCCGGACGTCGGCCTGCTCGCCGTACCGTTCGAAGACCACCGCGCGCACGCCGTCCACCTTCCGCTCGACCAGCCCCCGCCTCACGCTAGTCGTTGCGCCACACCAGCGTGTAGCGCCAGAACAGCCGACGCCGCAGCCGCGCGCCGGGCAGCACGGTGCGGGCCGTGCTCGTGATCTCCGTGAAGGTCATGCTCGCGGGCCGCGTCGGGGCGGTCATGGAGACCGGCCGGACGTGCACCGCGCGGCCCTTGTTCCTGATCCAGCCCATGGCGAGGTTCATGGGAATGGCGGCCGCGCCGAGCAGGTGGTCGCCCGGTGTGTCCGCGCGGGCGAGGCCCACGATCACCAGGGTTCCGCCGGGGGCCACGTGCTTGCGGAAGGCGTTCAGGGCCTCGGCGAACGGGAGATGGTGCACGGTGGCCACGCAGGTGAGGGCGTCGAAGGACAGCGGCGGTATGCCGGCGGGCGCCGTCGCGACGTCGAAGGCGATCCGCCCCGGGGCGGCGCCCGGGCCGGCGGTTGCGGCTGCGGCCGCGGCTTCGGTCAGCTCCCGGGCCCGGTCCACGATGGCCGGGTCGGCATCGATCCCGTGCACGGCGTCGGCGCGCACGGCCAGTCGCCGGACCAGATCGCCGGTGCCGCAGCCCACGTCCAGCGCCCGTTCGACGCGCCGGGGGAGTTGGCGCAGGATCCACCGGTGGTAGTGGGCGTTGTGGTCCCACGGGTGCGCGGCGTTGAAACGTTCGAGCGCCCCGAGGAGGCGTTGCGGCAGGCTCTTCATGTCGCCAGTCCACCAGACCCCGCCTCCTGTTCGGCGGGCGGGATCCGGGCCATGGCCAGGACGCCGGCGCAGATCAGCGCCACGCCCAGCAGTTGGGGCAGCAGCCACCAGCCCGTGCGCAGGTCCTCCTCGTACAGCAGCACGCCCAGCGCCACGCTGACCGTCGCGTCGCCCAGCGTCAGCGCGGGCTGCGAGGCGACCAGCGGGCCGCCCTGCATGGCGTGTTCGAGCATCAGCAGCGCGCAGATGCCCGTGGCGGCGAAGGCGTACGTCTGCCAGGCGGTCAGGAACGCCCCGAGCCCGTCGTCGGTGAGGACGAACACGGCCGACTTCATCAGGCCGGCGGTGAGCGCGTAGCAGACGGCGGTGGCCGCGCCGAAGCAGCCCGCCCGGGCGCGGCCCGGCCCCCGCCGCAGCCCGGCCCAGGCCAGCAGCGCCACCGCGGCCCCACAGGCGGCCAGCGCCGGCAGCCACCGGTCGAGCGGTACGTGCGTACGGTTCCCGGACGGCGACGCGGCGGCCATCGCCACGCCGAGGCCGAGCACCACGGCCGCCACCGCCCGCCACAGCGCCGCCGGCAGCGGCCGCCGCACCGCCAGCGAGGCGATCAGCAGCGCGAGCGGCAGCTCCAGTACGAACAGCGGCTGTACGAGGGCCAGCGGACCGGTCGCCAGCGCGGCTGCCTGCCCCACCCCGGCGGCGATCACGGCCACGATGCCCGCGACCCACACCGGCCGCCGCATCAGATCCAGTACCAGCCCCGGCCGGAACCCGTCGCTCTGCGGCACGGTGAGAGCGGCCCGCCGCTGGAGCACGGTGGCCAGGGCATTGCTGAGCGCCGCGAACAGCGCGAAGAGGACCGGCGCGACGATGCCCATCCCCCGATCCTCCCCGCGCCCGCCACCCCCGCGCCGCGGCGACACCAGGCGTCTCCCCCGTCCGGTCCTCGGCCGCCGGCTCTACGCCTCGGCGGCCCGGCCGAGGGTCAGTTCCGCCAGGGTCTCGGGGGCGCCCGGCTGGTCGCGGATGCCGGGGAAGGCGTTGATGTCGACGATCAGGGGGGTGCCGTCGGCCGTGGCGATGATGTCCACGCCGTAGACGTCCAGGGCGAACACCTCGCCGACCCGCAGGGTCAGCTCGGCCCAGCCCGGCGGGGGCTGAGGGAGGGGGAGGGTCGGGCCGCGGCCCTCGGGGGAGAGCTCGGAGCGGCGCAGGGCGGCGAAGACGCGGTCCCCGATCGCCCAGAGCTTGTGGTCCCAGCCGCTGTTGGGCGCGAACTCCTGGACCACCACCGGCTCGTCCGGCCAGCCCTCCGCCAGGGACCGGAGCCCCCCGGTGTCGTCGGCGCGGGCGACCAGGTCCTGCCGGCGGCTGTGGCGGCTCTTGACGACCACGGGGGAGCGGAGCGAGGTTCCCGCGGCCCACGCGGCGAGCGCGTCGAAGGTACGGGTCGCCGCGAACGGCAGCCCGGCCCGCACGGCCAGCTCCGCCATCTGCGTCCGGTCCTGGCACAGCGTGGTCGCGGCTGCGGAGTTGACCACCGGCGCCCCGCGCCGTTCCAGCTCCCGCGCGAGGACCAGCGCCCGCGGGGTGTGTGCCTTCAGCAGGTATACGTCGGCCAGTGCCCGCCCGGCGCCGTCCGGCGTGCCCGGATCCACCACCTCCACCCGGTGCTCCGCGGTGAGCAGCGCGGTGGCCGCCGACAGCAGTGGGTGCCCGGGGTTGTCGGTGATCAGGCCGATCCTCATCCGCCGTCCCCCGCCCCCGCCGCGACCTGGAGCGGGATGCCCCCCGGCAGGCCCTGCTGACGGGGGAGTACCGCGGGCTGCGGGCCGGCCGGGACACCCGCGCCTCCCGAGACGCCTCCCGAGACGCCTCCCGAGACGCCGCCCGTGTCTCGCGCGCCCCCCGATCCGCCGGTCCGCGCCAGTTCCAGCACCGCCCGGGCCACCCGCGCCGCCGCGTCCGGCACCTGACGGAAGCTCGGGAAGTCGTTCACGTCCACCACCACCGGCCCGTCGGGGCCCAGCAGTACGTCCACCCCGTACAGGTCCAGCCCGTACACCGCCCCGACCTGCGCGGCGATGGCGGCCACCTCGGCCGACAGCGGCACCCGGCGCTCCTTCACCGAGGAGTCCGGATGCAGCGGGGAGCAGCGTTCGGTGGCGAAGAGCTCCCCGCCGACCCCGTACACCTTGATGTCGGTGCCCGGGTTCGGGACGTACGGCTGGGCGATCAGCATGCCCTCGCCGGCCAGTTCCGGGAGCATCGCCGCCAGCCGCTCCGGCGAGGACACCAGGTGCACGCCCCGCCCGGAGCTGCCGTCGGCGGGCTTGACGACCAGCGGGTACTCGCCGGCGGGGATCTCCGCCAGCAGTTCCGGCCGGGCGGCGGCGTAGGTCGGCGGCAGCGGCAGCCCCCGGCCGCGGCCGATGGCGGCGGCCAGCGCCTTGTCCCGTACGCCCCGGATCGAGCGGGCGTCGTTGACCGTGGTCATCCCGGCTGCCGCGGCCGCTTCGAGCAGCGTCAGCCCGGGGCCGCCGGAGACCGTCTTGAGCACCCAGGCGTCATGGGTGCCCGCACCCATCACCTCGGCCATGCGCAGCAGTGAACCGCCGGGGCGCACCACATCCACCTGGTGGCCCCAGGCCAGGAGCTGTCGGACCACCTCGTTCGGCATGCCGTCGCGGCGGTAGTGCTCCTCCACCAGGAAGCAGAGCCTCATCGACCTTCCCCAAGTTCCCCGGTCGTCCGCCGATCCCGTCCGGCGAGTTGTGACGTCACAGGATGTCATGGACCGCAATGTGATGATCGGTCCACGACCTCGGCGGTAAGCAGCGGTAAGCAGCGGGTAAGCGGCGGTAATTCGGATGTGGCGCCGATCCGGGGGCTGCTACGTTCACCGCGTGCCGAAGCTGAATCAGATCATCGCAGTGGAAAAGGGCGTCAAGTCCAAGTCCCTCCAGGAGCTCACCCAGGCTCATCACGACGTCCAGAAGCCCGCCCTGCTGGCCGGGATCTCGCGGACGTACCAGCCCAAGGACGAGGAGGGCGAGCAGCTGCCGCCCGAGTCCACGCGGGTGCAGGTCAAGGCCGAGGACGTGCTGAGGGCCATGGCGGGGACGCTGACGCGGCTGTTCGACGTGACCGCGACGAAGGACTGGGCGAACCGCTCGGCCGCCGCGGACGTCGTCGTGGACGGGGCGGTCCTGCTGGCGCAGGTGCCCGTACCGTACCTGCTCTTCCTGGAGAAGCAGCTCACGGACATGCACACCTTCGTGCGCAAGCTGCCGGTGCTGGACGCCTCCGAGTCCTGGAACCTGGACCCGTCCACGGACTCCTGGAAGACGGAGCCGGTGCGGACGATCCGGACGAAGAAGGTGCCGCGCAACCACGTCAAGGCCGAGGCCACGGAGAAGCATCCGGCGCAGGTCGAGGTGTACTACGAGGACGTCCCCGTCGGGTACTGGACGACCGTGAAGTTCTCCGGCGCACTGCCGGCCCGGCGGGTGAACGAACTGCTCGACCGCGTGGAGAAGCTCCAGCAGGCCGTCAAGTTCGCCCGCGAGGAGGCCAACAACACCGAGGTCACCGACCAGCGGGTCGGCGACGCGGTGTTCGGCTACCTGTTCAGGTAGCCCCGTGATCGCCCCCGTGCGAGCGGGGGTGCGCGAGAGCGCAAGCTGAAACTGATGTTGAAGCTGACAAGGGGTGTCAGATGGGGGTTCAAATCCCTCCCCCGGCACTACGAGCCGGGGTGGCCCAAGCCTGGCAGAGGCGGCCCCGTAAAACTCAGATTCTCGCTCCAGTCTCAGTATTCGCCGCCGAACACCGGATCGACCGAGCGCGGACGAACATCGACGGATGGGGGTTCAAGTCCCTCCTGCGCCTCTTCTCGTGGCGCGGTAGTTCAAAGGCAGAACACGTCGATCTCACACTGATCCGCGACTCTTAAAAGCCGCCGGTGTGCGCAATTGGGTGGCAAGCAGGGGCCCGGGAGCTGGACATGCTCCCGGGCCCTGTCACGTTGCCGCGTTGCCGCGTTGTCGCCGTGCCGCCTAGCCGCGTTCCCGTCCTCGCTCGGCTAGACGGGTACGGACACGAACTGCAGCCCCGCCTCGTTCTCGACGAGGATCGCCTGGACGTCTCCCGGGTCCACCGCCGCCGTACCGTCCAGTGCCGCGCCCTTGGACTCGCCGTTCCCCTGGCTGCCCACGACCCAGCCGCCCGCGGTGGTGCGCGTGCCGTCGCGGGAGACCACCACCAGCCGGCACCGCTGGCCCGCAGGTACTCCCGCGACCGCCGCGTGCACCCGTACCCACTTCGCGGCCGGGGTCACCTGTACGGTCATCCGCGCGCCCGTGCCCGGATCCGTGGCCGAGGCCACCCGCGTCCCGGCAGGCGGTGCGGTCGGCTGCGCCGACACCGTCGGGGACGGCTGCGGGGGCAGGGCCACCGGGCCGCCGTCGCTCCCGCCCCACTGCGCCCCGGCCCAGAACACGGCCGCCATCGAGGCCACCGCGGCCAACCCGGCCACGCCCCGGCGGCGTCGCCGCGCACCGGCCAGCTCGCCCCGCATCTGCCGCAGCGTGCGCTGGAGCAGCAGATCACCGCCCTGCGGCGGCGGCCCGTCGAGGAACGCCTCCGCGGGCACCTCGCCCAACGCGGCCTCCATCTCCCGCAACGCGGTCACCTCCTCCCGGCACTGCACGCAGCCCGCCACGTGCTCCTCGACCCGGTGGACGTCCGCGTCGTCCAGGACGCCGAGAACGTACGGGCCGAGCAGTTCCTCCTCGTGCCGCTGCCCGTTCATGCCACCACCTCCTGCATTCCGGCGGCCTGTTGGGGCGGCCTGCCCGGTCGGTTCGCGCCGGCGCCGTCCTTGAAGACCTGGCGCAGCGCCTTGAGCGCGTAGTGCGAGCGCGATTTCACGGTGCCCGCCGGGATGCCGAGGCTGTCCGCGGCCTCGGCGACGCTGTGCTGGCGGTAGTACAACTCCGTCAGCACGTCGCGGTGTTCCGCGGACAACTGGTCCAGCGCGCCCAGCACGGCCATCGTGTCCACCACGGAATCGGCGTGGTCCGCCTCCACCGGGGGAGTGGCCGGCGAACCGGAGACCTCCGGCGGCCTGGCGGCCTTGGCCCGGTACCGGTCGGTGATGATGTTGCGGGCCACCGTCAGCAGCCAGCCGCGCACGGAGCCCTTTCCGTTGACCAGGACCTCTGAGTGCCGCCAGGCCCGGATCAGGGTCTCCTGTACGACGTCCTCGGCCGCGGCCCGGTCCCCCGTCAGCCGGGCGGCGTACGCGAGCAGGGCGTGGCCGTGCTCCTCGTACACCGACCTGATCAGTGTTTCGTCGGTCGAGCCCCGCCGAGTGCGGGGCCACAGTGGTCCGGCCATCTCACCCTCTCCGTCTTCTTCGCTTGCGTGGTGCGGTCGGAACACGCGCCGTGGACCGGCCCGGTTCACGTGACCCGCGTCACGCGGCCGGCGCTCGACGGTGCGTGCGCTCAAGTACGACAGGCGCGGCCCTCGTTGAGGCAGTCCACGACCTGGGACATCTGCGCTCCGGTCATCACGTTCACGAACATCGCGTGGTCCGTCTTCGGGCTGTGCCGCTGCTCGGGGAAGGAGTCGAGCGCGACGGGCACGCCCGGGGGCACCTCGTAGCCGAGGGAGACGCGCAGCTCGGGCACCGGGAAGGTGCCCTGCGGGCAGACCCCGTTCTCCGCCGGGAAGCGCAGGTGCGAGCGGTGCCCGGGACTGGCGGTGTCGAGGCCGTTCCAGCAGCTGGGGAAGACGAGCGTACGGGTGACGCGGTCGCCCCGGGGGCAGCGCGGGTAGCGGGTGGTGGACCGGTCGGGGAAGCCCGAACAGCCCCAGCGGGCCCGGACGTCGGCGTCGCTGCCGGCCGTGTACGCCACCGCGTCTCCGGTCATCGCGCGCAGGAACCGGGGCATCGGCACCACCTTGCTCACCGGGTTGCCGCGGAACTCCACGGATACCGAGGCTTCGGGCAGGATCTCGCCCGTGTTGCCGTGCCCGGCCGAGCCCTCGTGCGGGCGCGCGCCGGGCCGGTCCAGCCGGCGCAGCACCGGCCAGTAGTACGTCGAACGGTCCCCGCCCCGGCAGCTCGTGGCGGCCGCGTCGAGGGAGGCCTCGTCGGACATCGCGTCCGTGGACAGGTTGCCGACGTACGCGTGCGTGTGGTGGGCGCCCGAGCGCAGCCCCGGCGACACCACCAGGTTGTCCTCGTTGTAGTGCCCCTCCTCGCCCCGGCCGCAGTCCACCGAGACCGAGCCCGCCGAGGCGTCGGGCCCGGCCGCCCGGGCCACCTCCGCTCCGCGCGGGACGTCGCGTATGTCCACGCGGTCACCGGGCGCGGGGTGCGCTGGGTGCGCGCCCGCCCGCGGACCCGCTGCCCGCGCCCCGAGCACGGCGGCGGTGAGTCCGCCGCCCAGGACCAGGCAGATGAGCAGCGTGAGCAGTCGGTGTTCGTTCCCCATGCCGATCACGGTTGCCGGTGGCCGCCGCAGCCGTCAACCTGGCGTCCGCGGAGCGGGCACCGCCCCGGCCGTGCGACCGCCGTGAATGCGCCGCGGCGCCGCACGTGTTGGCCATGCCGGTCCTTGCCGGGGCGGACGCGGACGGCGCAGAGTACGCGGTATGACTCCCGCCGAACTGCTCCATGCCCTCGCCCGGACCCGAGCCTCGCTCGACGGCGACGAGGTGACCTTCTGGTGGACGGGCGACGTGTACTCCTGGGCCCCGGGGGAGCCCTACCAGCGGCTGTTCGGCTTCGAGGGGATCAACGTGGCCCGGCTGCTGGCCCCCGCGGACGAGCCGCCGGGCACGTACCAGCTCCTCACCCGGGAAGCCGCGTTCTACCTCGACCCGCAGACCCGCGCGATCCTGGAGACCTGGCGGGACGAGCCGGTGATCCACGTGTGGAACGACCCGGCCAACCAGAGGTGGCGGCCGTTCCCGGTCCCCATGACGGAGCTCGGCGATCAGGTCTGCTTCAGCCTGGAGGTCCCGCTCGCCTACCCCTCGCCGCTGCCGGTCGCGGACTTCCCCGAAAACTCGGCGGACGACACCTACCGGGCACTGGAGATGTTCCAGTTCTTCGCCCCCGCGTCCGTCCTCACCACCGACGCGCCCAGTGTCCCGTCGACCATGTCGTGGACGCGGATGTCCCCGTGGCTTCCCTGGATGGCACAGGGCCAGCGGCCCGGCGGGCTGACCTTCCACTGCCGGGGCCGCAAACTGTCCTCGTACGCCGAGGTCCCCGAGCGCACGCGCGCGTACGTCGCCGCCCACCACCCGGAGTTCGCCCACGCCCCGGAGAAGTGGAGCGAACCGAACGAGACGAGCTGGACCTACTTCCGCAAACTCGCCTCCCCGCCGCACAGCTAGACCAGCAGGCCGGCCAGCTTCTCGGCGTACTCCCCGGGGTACTCGGTGCAGCCGACGTGCCCGCCGGGGAACTCCACCAGTTCGCTGCCGAGCAGTTCGGCGAGCCGCGCGGCCGGACCGTACAGCGGCGCCGCCCTGCGCGAGTCCCGCCCGGCGGCCAGCAGCAGCCGGTCCGCCGAGCCGCGCAGGGCGGTGACGTCGGGCACGGTCGTGGTGAACGCGCAGAGCACGTGCTCCAGGAAGACCGGCATGTTGGCGAGCATCCGGGGGAGCATCTCGGCGATGTCCGCCGGCAGTTCGCCCGCCCGCTCCGCGGGCCGTTCCCCCAGCCCCTCGGCGAAGTGCGCCATCGCGGCCTCGACCCCCCGCTCGCGGAGCGTCCCGCGCACCTCGGCGAAGAGCCGCCGGTGCGGTGCGGGGTCCGCGAGGACCTCCACGAGCGGCGGCTCGTGCGCGACGACGCGGCGCAGCCGCCCGGGGTGGCGGGCCAGCAGGTCCAGTGCGACGACGGCGCCCGAGCTGCAGCCGAAGACGTACGCGGGCTCGTGCGGGGAGAGCAGTTCGAGCAGCCGGTGCGCGTCGTCGCTCCACACCTCGACCCGTTGGTCGGAGAGCGGGCCGTCCAGCGGGCTGCGGGACAGGGCGCGCGGGTCGTAGGAGACCACGGTGTAACGGGCGGCGAGGGCGGGTGCCATGCCCTCGAACAGGCCGGCGTCCGCGCCGCCACCGGGGATCAGCAGCAGGAGCGGGCCGCTGCCGCGCTTCTCGTAGCGCAGGGTGGCTCCGGGCACCTTCAGCGTGCCGGTCCGGACGCGGGTCATCATGTGCTCCCATCGGGTCGGGGCGGCCAGTTCTCCAGGACCGCGTGGAGGGCGTCGAGCGAGCGCGACCAGGACTCCCGTACGTCGCGGGAGTGTCCGAAGCCGCCGCTCAGCTCCAGGTGGACGTAGCCGTGGAAGGTGCTGCGCAGCAGGCGGCCCGCGTCCGTCAGGTCCGGCTCGGTGAGCCCGTAGGCGCGGAGCATGCCGTAGGTCAGCTCGACGCTGCGGCGAAAGCCGACGGAGTCGGCCACGTCCTCTGCCTCGAGCCGCATCTGGGTCGCCGCGTAACGGCCGGGGTGCGCGAGGGCGTACTCCCGGTACGCGTCGGCGAATGCCACCAGGGCGTCCTTGCCGGCGCGGCCCGCCACGGCGGCCGCGATGTCCGCGGTCATCTCCTCGGAGGCCAGCAGCGCGATCCGCACGCGCAGTTCCCTCAGGTTGCGCACGTGCGAGTACAGGCTCGCGTCCTTGACCCCGAACTGCCGCGCCAGCGCGGACAGGCCGACCTTGTCGAGCCCGGACTCGTCCGCCATCGCGGCGGCCGCTTCCGTCAGCCGGGCGACCGTGATCCCTGCGCGCACCATGCTGTCCCTCCTCCTAGTATCTCTAGGCGGAAAGCTAGAGCTCTAGGTTGTGTCGCGCAACGGCCTTCGGCGCGGAGCGCCCCTCGGGGGGTGCCCCAGGGGGCGGACAAGGGTTTTCCCCGTATCGCGTTCATCCCGGCGTTGCCTACTGTCTGCCCACCGGCGATCTTCCCCGGCCCAACTGCCCGCGTACCAACCCCACATGGTGCGAAGCAGAACGGCAGGGTTCCTCGTCGGCACGCCGCTGCCCCGCCCCGACGTCGCGGCCGGGGCAGCGAGGCGAGCAGCGGTGGCCGGGGCGGGTTCGACCAGCCCGTCCCGGCGCCGTGGTCGCCGACACACCTCCCACACTGCACAAAACCGGCCGCTCCGGCCTGCCCGGAACCGGCCCGCGAAGGGGAACACTGTGCACGCACCCAGACGTAGGCTCATATCCGTGGTGGCGATGTCCGTCACCCTGCTCGCCGGCTCCGCCACCACCGCCATGGCGCTGGCCACCGCGGACCCCGCCCCCGCCGCCGCGACGGCCGCGACCGCGGCCGCCCCGGTCGAGAACCTGATCGTCGGATACAAGTCCTCGGCGACCGAGGCCAGCTCCAACGACGCGGCCTCCGCCGACGCCGCCGCCAAGGGCAAGAAGGCGGGCAAGAAGGGCGCCGACAAGACCCGGTTCGAGCGCCGCCTCGGCACCGGAGCCGCCCTCGTCACCCTCGGCGCTCCCCTCGCCGCCGCCGACGCGGCCGACGTGATGGCCCAGTTCCGCGCCGACCCGGACGTCGCGTACGTCGAGCCGGACTCCCGCGCCTACGCGCTGGCCACCCCGAACGACACCGAGTACGCCAAGCAGTGGGACCTCTTCGAGCCCACCGCCGGCATGAACGTCCCCGCCGCCTGGGACAAGACCACCGGCAGCGGCGTCACCGTCGCCGTGATCGACACCGGCTACGTCGCCCACTCGGACGTCGCCCCGAACGTCGTCGCCGGCTACGACTTCATCAGCAGTTCCACCGCCGCCCGTGACGGCAACGGCCGCGACAACAACCCGGCCGACCAGGGCGACTGGAGCGCGGCCGGCGAGTGCGGCACCGGCTCCACGGCCAGCAACTCCTCCTGGCACGGCACCCACGTCGCGGGCACCATCGCGGCCGCGACCAACAACGGCAAGGGCGTCGCGGGCATCGCGTACAACGCGAAGATCCAGCCCGTCCGCGTGCTCGGCAAGTGCGGCGGTGCCACCTCGGACATCGTCGACGCCATCACCTGGGCCTCCGGCGGCTCCGTCGCGGGCGTCCCGGCGAACGCCACCCCCGCCAAGGTGATCAACATGTCCCTCGGTGGCTCGGGCGCCTGCACCGCCACCTACCAGAACGCCATCAACGCCGCCGTCGCCCGCGGTACGACCGTCGTCGTCGCGGCCGGCAACAGCAACGCCGACGCGGCCGGTTTCTCGCCCGCGAGCTGCAACAACGTCATCAACGTGGCCGCCACCAACCGCACGGGCGACCGCTCCTTCTACTCCAACTTCGGCGCCATCATCGACGTCGCCGCCCCGGGCGGTGAGACCCGCCGCGCCACCGACACGCCCGGCACCGTCACCACCCCGGAGAACGGCATCCTCTCCTCGCTGAACGGTGGCACCACCACCCCCGGCGCCGAGATCTACAAGCCGTACCAGGGCACCAGCATGGCCGCCCCGCACGTCGCGGGCCTCGCCGCGCTCCTCGTGGCCGCCAAGCCCTCGCTCACCCCGGCGCAGGTCGAGTCGGCCGTCAAGACCAGCGCCCGCCCGCTCGCCGGCACGTGCACCGGCGGCTGCGGCGCCGGCCTCGCCGACGCGGCCGCCGCGGTGACCGCCGTGACCTCGACCCCGACCACGCCGGCCTTCGAGAACACCGCGGACTTCGCCATCGGTGACAACACCACCGTGGAGAGCCCGATCACCGTCAGCGGGGTCAGCGGCAACGCCCCGGCCACCCTCAAGGTCGGCGTGAAGATCGTCCACACCTACATCGGTGACCTGAAGGTGGACCTCGTCGCCCCCGACGGCACCGTGTACACGGTGCACAACCGCGCCGGCGGGAGCACCGACAACATCAACCAGGAGTACACCGTGAACGCCTCCTCGGAGCTCGCGAACGGCACCTGGAAGCTGCGCGTGAACGACAACGCCGGCGGTGACACCGGCTACGTCGACTCCTGGAGCCTCGGCTTCTGAGCCGGCCGCAGGCCCGCCCTGACGGGCCGATAGTACGGACCAAATGAGCCCGCGGACCTGCTGATACACCTCGTATCGGCAGGTCCGCCGGGTTTTCCCGTCACGTGACTGATTTCTGCGTCACAATCCGGGCCCGCCGGGCATCCGACCTCGTATTGTCGCGTCTCACAAGAAGGGCACAGGACTGGAGCTGGAGACCGAGAGGCTGGTGGCTGTGCGTGGTGGCGGCGACGGGGCACGCTGACACGACCGTCGGACACGGTGAGCTGGTCAGGCAGGTCGACCGCGCACTGACCGGGCACGGGCGGGCCCTGCTCACCGGCCCCGCCGGAGCGGGCAAGAGCGAGGTGGTACGGGCCCTCGCGGCCGCCGCCGAAGCCCGTAACGACAGCGTGCTGCGCCTCGCCCCCGAAGCCGCCGACCGGTGGATTCCGGAAGCCTCCGCCGCCGCCCTGCTCGCCTCCGTCCCCGCCGCCGCGCTGGAGCGGCTCTCCGGCCCCCAGCGCACCGCCATCGCGCTCCTGCGCCGCGAGACGGACGCGCCCCGCGCCGGCCGCGACCACGTCGCGCTGCGCCTGGCCGTCGTCGAGGTGCTGCGCGCCCTCGCCGTCCGCAGCCCCGTCCTGCTCGTCCTCGACAATGCCCAGTGGCTCGACGCCGAGAGCACCGACCTGCTCCGCTTCGCCCTGCGCCTGACCCCGCCGCGGGTACGGGTCCTCGTGGCCGAATGCGTCCAGGGCGGAGCCCCCGTCGCCGAGCCCCTCTGCGGCCCCGGCACCCCCGAGATCCGCGTCCCCCCGCTCGGCGCCGACGAAGTGGCCGAACTGCTCGTCCGCCGGGGCCTCCCGGCCCGCCTCGCCGGCCGGATCCACCAGGCCAGCGGAGGCAACCCCCGCCTCGCGCTCGCCCTCGGCCATTCCCTCGCCGAAGCCGCCGGGGCCCGCGACGGCGGCGCCCACCACGCCGACCCGCTGCCCGTCTCCGGCCAGGCCCGCGAGGTCGCACGCCGGCTCCTGGCCGCGGTGCCCGTCGAGGTCCGCCGCACCCTGCTGCTCGCCGCGCTCGCCGCCCGCCCCACCACCGCCCTGCTGCGCCGGGCCGGCCGCCCGCACGCCGAAGCCGAACTCACCGTGGCCGAACGGGCCGCGATCGTCACCGTGGGCGAGGACGGCGCGGTCGCCTTCTCGGCCGGCGCGCTGCCCACCGCGCTGGCCGCCGACGCCGGCTGGCCCGAACGCGCCTCCGGGCACGCCGCCTTGGCCGCCGCCGTCGCCGATCCCGTGCAGGCCGTACGCCACCGCGCGCTGGCGGTGGACACCCCCGACCAGTGGCTCGCCGCCGAGATAGCCGACGCCGCCGCGGCCTGCCGCCGCCGCGGCCAGCGGGCCCTCGCCGCCGAACTGGGCCTGCTCGCCGCCGACCGCACCCCCTCGCACCTGCAGGGGGAGTCGCTGGCCCGGCTCGTCGCCGCCGCCGAAGACGCGGGCTGGGCCGGCCGCGCCGACCTGGCCCGCCGCGCGACCCGCGCCGTGCTGGCCCGCGACTCCTCGCCCGCCGACCGGGTCCGGGCCCGGCTCGCCGTCATCGACGCCGCAGGTCAAGCCCTCGCCGACCTCGACGAGACCTTCGCCTACGCCATGGCCGACGCCGAGGGCGACCCCGCGCTGCAGGCCGCCGTACGGCTGCGCACCGCCTGGAAGCACAACCTCAGCGACGGCGACCCCGTCCGCTCCCGCGACGCCGCCGCCGAGGCCGGAGCCCTGGCCGCGGCCGGCGGCGACCAGGTGGCCGAAGCCATGGCCCTGACCGTACGGGCCCGGATGGGCCGCATCCTCGGGGACCCGGACGCCGAGGAGATCCTCGCCGAGGCCCTCGCGCTGCCCGCCCCCGAGGTGCCGCTCGGCATGCGCAACGCGCCGCAGTACCTCGCCGTACGCCACGCCCTCTTCGACGACCGCCTGGGCGACGCCCGAAGACAGCTGCTGGGCCTGCTGCCCGCCGTCCAGCGCACCGGCTCGGCCGAGGACGTCTTCGAGGTGCTGCGCAGCCTCACCGAGGTCGAGCTGCGCCGCGGCAGGTGCACGACCGCCTCCGCGCACGCCCGCCGCGCCCTGCAGCTGACCATCGAGGCGGGCCTGTCACCCGGCCCCGCGTGGTACGTCGCCGCGATGGCCGAGGCCACGGGCGGCAGTTTCGCGCGGGCCGCCGGATACGCCCGGCGCGGCATCCAGGCCTCCGAGGAGGAACGCGACCAGGTCTTCCTCTCGCGCAGCCTCTACGCCCTCGGCCTGGTCGAGCTGGCCACGGGCGAGGCCGCGAAAGCCGTGGCCACCCTGCGCCGGGTCGCCGAACTGGAGGCCGCCCAGCAGGTCGTGGACCCCTCGATCCTGCGCTGGCACGGAGAGCTGGCCGAGGCCCTGGTCGCCGCGGACGCCCCCGACGAGGCCGCCGAGCTGCTCGATCCGGTCCGCGCGAGCGCACTCGCGCTGGGCCGCACCAGCGTGGTCGCCGCCCTCGACCGGGCCCGCGGCCTGTGCCTTTCGGCGCGCGGCGAGGCCGAGCCGGCGGTCGGCCTGCTCCAGGCGACCGAGCGCCGGTTCGCCGAGCTCCAGCTCCCGCTGGAGCGGGCCCGTACGCTCCTCGCGCTCGCCCGCGTGGAGCGCCGCCGCCGGCGGCGCGCGCCCGCCCGGGACGCGCTGCGGGCGGCGGCCGAGGCCTTCGCCCAGGCGGGGGCGCACCCCTGGGCGGAACTGGCCCGGGATCCGTCCCCCGCCGAGGCGGGCAGCCCGCACGCCCTGGCCGCCCTGACGGAGGCGGAAACCCGGCTGGCGCTCCTGGTGGCCGACGGGGCCAGCAACCAGGAGGCGGCCGCGAAGCTGTTCGTCAGCGTCAAGACCGTGGAGGCCCGGCTGACCCGGATCTACCAGAAGCTCGACGTGCGCTCCCGGGCCCAGCTGGCCACCACGCTGCGCATCCGCTGACGGTCAGCAGGTGAGGTTGTTCCCGGGCGTCACACCGAGGATCTGCGTGAAGCTCTGGTAGGCGTTCACCCGGCTCTGCACCTGGGCGGGGTTGCCGCCGTTGCACTCGAGCGAGCCGTTGATGGAGCGGATGGTCTCGCCGAAGCCCGCGCCGTTCACCATCGCCGCGTGGGCGGTCATGGTGCCCGGCCCGTTCTGCGTGTTCCAGTACCACAGGGCCGTCTTCATGGCGATGGCCGGATCCTGCTCCACGAGGTACGGGTTGGCGAGGAGGTTGATGCCGAGCGCGTCGCCCGCCGCCTTGTAGTTGAAGTTCCAGCTCAGCTGGATCGGGCCGCGCCCGTAGTAGGCGGCCTGTCCGGCCGGACAGCCGTACGGCTGGCTCGCGTCGCAGTAGTGGGGGTAGTTCGCGGTGTTCTGCTCCACGATGTGGACCAGGCCGCCGGTCTCGTGCGAGACGTTCGCGAGGAAGGCGGCCGCCTCGCGCCGCTTGACGGTGTCGTCGCCGGTGTGGGCGAAGCCGGGGTACGCCGACAGGGCCGCGACCAGACCGTTGTAAGTGTAGAAGGGGTTCCGGTTCGGGAACATCTGGTTGAACTGGGCCTCGCTGACCACGAATCCCGACGGATCGCCGGTGCCGGGGTCCGGGTCCTGGCCTCCGCCGCCACCGCAGGCGCCCTGGTCGGACCAGACGCCCCACTGGCCGGTGGTGCCGGGCGTCTCGCCCTGGGTCCACCACTTGGCCTGCCAGTTGTGGCCGCCGTACGAGGTGCTCATCCCGTTCGTGTACACGGCCGAGGAGGCCCAGGCGCCGGCGCATGCCGGGGCCGCGGCGGCGGGCGAGGCGGGGAGGGTGAGGGCGAGTCCGGCGGTGACGGCCGCGGCGGCGGCCAGGGAGAGGGCACGGCGGCGTAGCGCACGCATCATGGAACTGCTCCTTGAGTGGGGGGAGTTGCCGTGGGGGAGGCGCTCACCGCCACTCAAGCGAAGATGGTCTGGACCTGTCAAGGTCTAGACCAAGCGTCCTTTCCTCGTGGATGCGCGAACGCACCGGCGCCGGTGCGGTGCCCGAAGGCTTCGCACCGGCGCCGGTGTGGTGTGCGGCGGCAGATCAGCTGCCGGCGGAGAGGTTGCCCGAGAGGACCGGGATGTTGCTGAGGATGTGCGAGGCGGAGTCGTCGCCCTTGGCCTGCGTGGAGTTCTCGGCGCACTGCTGGTTCTGCGGGTTGGCGAGGACGTTGATGTCCTGGACGCCGATGTTGGCGATCACGGCGAAGAGCGACTGGGCGTTCACCTTCGCGGGAAGGCCGACGCAGAGCTTGTTCAGCGAGCCCTGGACGGCGCTCATCTGCGGGCTCATCGCGCCCTTGGTCTCCTGGTTGCCGTAGATCTGTGAGGCTTGGTTGCCGTTCACGGTGGTCACGCCGTTGTCGTTGCCGATCGCCATCGCCGGGGCGGCTGCGGCGGCACCGGCGCCCAGAACGGCGGCGGTGGTGGCTGCGGTGGCCATGAACTTCTTGAGCATGTGGGGGATTCCTTCGGTCGCACGGTCGCAATGGGATGGCTGCCCTCGGCGGGACGGGCTGCTCAACTCCCGTGAGCGCCGGGGGGTTATCACCCGTCACCCGAGTAGTCGATCGGTACACTCCCCCGGGGAGCCCGATCATCGGCCGGTTGACCCGGTGTGCGACCTGGGAGCCGCCCTCGACCGGATCCGACCCGTGAACGTCCGGTCGGTGATCCCGTCGAGGCCGGCTGCTGCGATCCCGCGACCGCGGTCAGCCGGTCTTGCGGCGGACCTTCTTGTTCTTGCCGCCGGGGCCGTTGCCGCCCTGGCCCTGGATCTTGGCCCGGCTCTGGTGGGACTGCTGCGACTGGGCATTGCGGGCGTTGCGCTCCAGGGCCTCCTTGAACTTGCGCTTGGCCTCGTCGGCCGGCGACTCGTTCTGCGGGGTGTCCGTCTCTTCTGCCATGGTGTGTCCTCCTGGATCGGTCTGAAGCCGTTTCAGTCTGTCAGGTGGCGTTCCCCCTGGCCAGCGGCTTCCACGGGAGCCCCGACGGGGCGGGTGCGGCGGATCGGCTGTACCGTGCGCGCGGCGCCGATACCGTGGCGGCCATGAGTGCCGATGAGCTGAGCCCCGAGGACGTCTGGCCGGTGCCTCCGTCCTGGATGTTCGGCTGCACCACCTGCGCCCGCCTCTACCGTTCGATGCGGGAGATCCAGGACGCCATGGCGGAGCTGTTCCTCACGGGGGAGCGGGGGGTGGACTGGGACCCCATGGACAGCGGCCCCGGCTCCCGGATCCGGCTCGCCCGCCACATGGCCGCCGAGCACCTGGGCCTGCTCCCCGACTGGGCGCCGGGGTGTGAGCGCTGCGGCGACCACCGGCTCCGCCTGGCCCGCAGTGCCAAGACCGAGCTCTCGGCCAGCGCCGCCCTGGTGGCCGCGGAGCACCGGGCCGCGCACCTGTTCGTACCGCCGCGCGGACTCGGACTCGTATAGCCCGTCGGGCCCGTCGGGCCCGTAGGGCGGTCCCCTTTGTGCGTGTGCCCTGGTCGGGCGGTCAGGCGTCCTTCTCCATCGCCGGGCGCAGGCGCTCCAGCAGGGCGTAGAGGGTCGCGCTCTCCGCCTCGTCCAGGATGTCGAGGGCGCCGTGCGTGGCCTGCATCTCGGCGCGCACGCGGCGGATCACCTCGCGGCCCGCTTCGGTCGCCACGACGTTCTTGACGCGCCGGTCGGAGGGGTCCGCCTCGCGGCGCACCAGGTCGCGGGCCTCCAGGCGGTCGACGATGCCCGTGACGTTCGAGGCGTCGCACACCAGCAGGGTGGCGAGGCCGCGCATGGGCAGCGGGCCGTTGAGCTGGGCGAGGACCCTGGCCTGCGTGGAGGTGAGGCCGTGGTGGGCCGCGGCGGCCGCGAAGTCGCGCCACTGGGCCGTGCCGATGGCGGCGAGCAGCTCCAGGAGCTCCAGCTTGGTGGGGGCGTAGGGGGTGGTGGCGCTCATGCTCGAAGCGTACTCAAGGTGTTTGACATTATCAACCTTTTACTTGACCACCTTAACTATTGAGAAGTACCGTCTGTGGAGTTACTTGATGACATCAAACATCTGTGATCTGAAGCACTAAGAAGGTCCTCCCTGCCATGAGTCCCACCTCCTCCGCCACCCCGGACACCGGCACCAGGAACGAGACGGTCATCGTCTTCGCCCTGAGCCTGGCCGCCATGGTCGTGTCGATGATGCAGACCCTGCCCGTCCCGATCCTGGGCCTGATCCGCAACGACCTCGGCACCACCACCGCCAACGTCAGCTGGGTGACCACCGCCACCCTGCTGTCCGCGGCCGTCTTCACCCCGCTGCTCGGCCGGTTCGGCGACCAGCACGGCAAGAAGCCGACGCTGGTGGCCGTGCTCGGCGTCATGGTGGCGGGCTCGGTCGTCGCCGCGCTGGCTTCCTCGCTGCCGCTGCTGATCCTCGGCCGAGTGCTCCAGGGAGCCGCCACCGCGATCTTCCCGCTGGCCCTGTCCGTACTGCGCGAAGAGGTCCGCCCGCAGAAGCTCCCCGGTGCGATGGCCCTGGTCAGCGGCACGCTCGCGTTCGGCAGCGGCCTCGCGCTCGTCGCCACCGGCCTGCTGACCTCCGGCGCCGACGCCGACTACCGCAACGCCTTCTGGATGGCGACGGGCTTCGCGGTCCTCGCGCTGCTCGCCGTCCTCTTCCTGGTCCCCGCGACCCGCCACAAGACCGGCGGCCGCACCGACTTCCTCGGCGCGCTGACCCTCGGCATCGCCCTCCTGCTGCTCCTGCTGCCCATCTCCCAGGGCCACGAGTGGGGCTGGGCCTCCGGCCGTACGCTGGGCAGCTTCGCCGGCGCCGCCGTCATGACGGCCGTCTGGGTGCTGACCGAGCTCAAGGTCCGCGAACCCCTCGTCGACATGCGGATGTTCATCCACCGCCCGGTGCTCATGGCGAACCTGGCCGGCATCCTCGTCGGCTTCGGCATGTTCGCGAACTTCCTGGGCGTCTCCTACCTCGTCCAGATGCCCGAGGCGCTGACCGGCTACGGCTTCGACGCCTCGATCCTGCGCGCCTCCGTTGAGTTCCTGCTGCCCGGCGCGATCGTCTCGCTCCTCGCCTCGCCCATCGGCGGCCAGCTCGTACGCCACCGCGGCCCGCGCGTCGCGCTGGCCCTGGCCGCCGCGCTCGGCGCCGCGGGCTTCGGATGGCTCGCGCTGGACCACGGCCACAGCGCCTCGGTGATCGGCGCCGGCCTGATCGTTGGCGCGGCCGTCAGCTTCGGCTACGCCGCCATGCCCGCCGTGATCATGGCCAGCGTCCCGCACCACCAGAGCGGCATCGCGAACGGCATCAACTCGATCTCCCGCTCCACCGGCAGTGCGATCGGCAGCGCCGTGGTCACCACCATCCTGGCGTCCAAGACGATCGAGCACCTGCCGGCGGGAGTTCCCGCGCTGCCCGCCGAATCCGGGTTCACCCTCACTTTCGCCATCGGGGCCATCGCCTTCGGCCTGGTCGCGGTGATCAGCGGCATCGGCCTGCGCGGACAGCACGGGCCCCGGATCGTCGAGGCGAGCCCGCAGCCGAAGCCGGCCGAGGCGGCGGCAGCCGCCGAGGCACCCGGCAAGGTCGACGCGGTCTGAGCTGACCCGCCCCCCCCGCGTGCGCGCGGCAAAAGGGCCCGCCGGCGCGGGGGACACACCCCGCCGGACCGGGCCCCGCCGCCGTGTTCGCGGGCGGGCGCCCGCGTCAGGAAGGCGGCCGGGGTGGTCGTCGGGTCCCCGGACCCGGACGGCCCGGCTGGTGCTCAAGTGACTTGCCGTCGAGAGGTGAGAGCGTTCATGCCGCCCGGCCGTACTTACGGTCGGGCCACGCGACGTTCTAGCCTCGTCAGTACGGGCCGCCCGTGCGCGGGCGGCCCCACCGCGAGCCACCTCATGCCCCGCCCACCCACTGAGCGGAGAACCACAGATGGCACACCCCACCCTCGCCCTCAAGCCCGGCACGGCATGGTCCGACGTCTGGCAGCGGGCCCTGGCCGTGGCCCCCGAGGCCTTCCACGAGGACCGCGTCCTGAACCTCTGGGGCGGCACCTGGCAGTCCGACGGCCGCTCCCTGCCCGCCACCAGCCCCGTCGACGGCAGCCCCATCGCGGGCCCGCCGCGCCTGGACGCCGCCGCGGCCACCCGGGCCGTACGGGCGAGCCTGGACCAGCACCGCGCCTGGCGGCACGTCCCGCTGCCCGAGCGCCGCTCCCGCGTCGGCGCCGCCCTCGACGCGCTGACCGAGCACCGGGAGCTGCTCTCCCTCCTGCTGGTCTGGGAGATCGGCAAGCCCTGGCGCCTGGCCCAGGCCGATGTCGACCGCGCCATCGAGGGCGTGCGCTGGTACGTGGAGAACATCGAGACCATGCTGGAGGGCCGGACCCCGCTCGACGGCCCCGTCTCCAACATCGCCAGCTGGAACTACCCCATGTCGGTGTTGGTCCACGCCATGCTCGTGCAGGCCCTCGCGGGCAACGCCGTCATCGCGAAGACCCCGACCGACGGCGGCCTCGCCTGCCTCACCCTCGCCTGCGCGCTGATCCGCCGCGAGTCCATCCCCGTGACCCTGGTCAGCGGCAGCGGGAGCGAGCTCTCCGAGGCCCTCGTCCGTTCGCCCGAGATCGGCTGCGTCTCCTTCGTCGGCGGCCGCGACACCGGCGCGCGCATCGCCACCGCCGTCACCGACCTGGGCAAGCGCCACATCCTCGAACAAGAGGGCCTCAACACCTGGGGCATCTGGGAGCACACCGACTGGGACTCCCTGAGCGCCGTCATCCCCAAGCTCTTCGACTACGGCAAGCAGCGCTGCACCGCCTACCCCCGCTTCGTCGTGCAGCGCACCGCCTTCGACGCCTTCCTCGCGGCCTACCTCCCCGCCGTCGCGTCCATCCGTACGGGCCACCCCCTCGCGGTCGCGCACCCCGACGACGCCCTGCCCGAGCTGGACTTCGGCCCCCTCATCAACGCGGCCAAGGCCAAGGAGCTCACCGACCACGCCGCCGAGGCCGTCGAGCGCGGCGCCGTACCGCTCTTCCGCGGTTCCCTCGACCCGGCCCGGTTCCTGCCCGGCCAGGACACCTCCGCCTACGTGGCCCCGCTGACCCTGCTGAGCCCGCCGGCTTCCTCGCCCCTCTACCACGCGGAACCCTTCGGCCCCGTGGACACCATCGTCCTCGTGGACACCGAGGCCGAACTGCTGGCCGCCATGAACGCCTCCAACGGGGCGCTGGTCGCCACCCTCTCCACCGACGACCCGGCCACCTTCTCCCGCCTCGCCCCGCAGATCCGCGCCTTCAAGATCGGCCACGGCAAGCCCCGCTCGCGCGGCGACCGCGAAGAGCTCTTCGGCGGTTTCGGCGGCTCCTGGCGCGGCGCTTTCGTCGGCGGCGAGCTGCTGGTCCACGCGGTGACCAACGGCCCCGGGGGCGAACGGCTCCCGGGCAACTTCCCCGAGTACCAGCTGATGCCGTGACCCCGTCGGCCGACCCGGCTTGAGTCTCCCGTAGGGGGAGACGGCAGGGTGGTGGACATGAACGGCGACGCGCTCTACTCGATCGGGGACCTTGCCCGGCGCACCGGGCTGACGGTGAAGACCGTCCGCTTCTACTCCGATTCGGGGATCGTGCCGCCGACCGACCGCAGCCCCGCCGGCTACCGGCTCTACGACATCGACGCGCTGACCCGCCTCGACCTGGCCCGCACCCTGCGCGACCTCGGCCTCGATCTGGCCACCGTACGCAGGGTGCTGGACCGGGAGGCCTCCGTACCGGAGGTCGCGGCCGCCCACGCCGACGCCCTGGACGTGCAGATACGCACCCTGCGGCTGCGGCGGGCCGTGCTGCGGGCCGTGGCCCGGCGGGGCGCCACCCACCGGGAGACCGCCCTGATGCACCGACTCGCCAAACTCTCCGAGGACGAACGCCACCGCCTGGTGCACGAGTTCATCGACGACACCTTCGGTGATCTCGACGCCAACCCCGAGTTCGTCGCCATGATGCGCTCGGCCATGCCCGAACTCCCCGACGACCCCACCTCCGAACAGGCCGAGGCCTGGGTGGAACTCGCCGAGCTCTGCCAGGACCCGGACTTCCGGGCATCGGTCCGCCGGATGGCCGAGTTCCAGGCCGCCGACCGCTCCGGAGGCGACACCACCGGCCTCCACCACGACCTCACCGAAGCAGTCCGGGCACGCGTCGGGGAGGCCCTGGCCGCAGGAGTCCTGCCGGCCTCCGCCCTGGCGGCCCCCTTCACGGACTCGCTGACCGCGCTCTACGCCCACGCGTTCGAGCGCGCCGACGACGGGGACCTGCGCCGCTGGCTGCTGGCCCGCCTGGAAGTGGCCTCCGATCCGCGCGCCGAGCGGTACTGGCAGCTCCTGTCCGTGATCAACGGGTGGCCCGTACCGCCCGCCCTGGCCCCGGTGTTCACCTGGTTCACCGCAGCGCTGCGCACCTGAGGCGGCCGCCCGGGCGATGTGGCCGGGGCCGCCGGATAAGCTCGGCCGGGCCCGGGGACGTACCCGGGCCCGGAAGGGCGGGCGGTATGACCAGCGCGGACACGGTCCGGATCCTGCGGGCGGCCGACCGCCCGGCGGCCGGCTGGAAGAACGGCGGGGGAGTCACCCGGGAGATCGCCGCCTGGCCCGAGGGCGCGGGCATGGACGACTTCGCGTGGCGGGTCAGCCTCGCCGACGTCACCGCCGACGGGCCGTTCTCCGCCTTCCCCGGGGTCGACCGTACGCTCACCCTCGCCGAGGGTGCGGGCATGGACCTCGCGATCGAGGGCGTACGCCGCCTCGTGGACCGGCGCTACACGCCCCAGCGGTTCCCCGGCGACCGGAAGACCGACTGCCGGCTGCTCGACGGCCCGGTCGTGAACTTCAACGTGATGTACCGCAGGGACTCCGTGACGGCCGATAACGCCGTCGTCCGCGGCGACCTCCTGCTCGCCCTCCCGCCGGGCGGGACCCTGCTGGTCGTGGCCCTGGAGGGTGCGGCGCACCTCGACGACCACGACGCCGAACTGGGCCCGTACGACGCCGCCTTGGTCGCCGGTGCGCCGCTCTGCCGGGTACGGGTCCCGGGGCGCGCGGCGGTCGTGCGGTTCGGCCCCCGCGAGCGGACTCAGCCCACCGGCGCGCCGTAGGAGGCGAACATGTCGAGCAGCCCCTGCGGCGCGTCGGGGGCGAAGCACAGATCGAGGTTCCGCGCCGACTCGGCCGCGGCGGCCTCGGAGCGCGGGAACAGCGCCTCCTCGTAACCGGCGAGGGCGCGCTCCACGTCCCCGGGGTGGGCGACGAGCGCCAAGGCGAGCTCGGCTCCGTCGAGCATGGCGAGGTTGGCGCCCTCCCCGGCGAACGGGGACATCAGGTGCGCGGCGTCGCCGAGCAGCGTCACCCCGGCGGTGCGCGCCCAGCGGTGCCCGACGGGCAGCGCGTGGATCGGCCGGGACACGAGCGGGCCCACGCCGTCGGCGACCAGGGAGCGCAGCTCCTCGGCCCAGTCGGCGAAGTGCTCCAGGACCGCGGACTTGGTGACGGCGGCGCCGTCACCGGCCCAGTCGGCCGCGACGCGCAGCGCGGCGTACACGTGCAGGGCGCCGTCGCTCTCGCGGTGGGCCAGGAAGCCCTTGTCCTCGCCCAGCGCGAACAGCATTCCGCCGCCGACCAGGGCGGCGCCGCGGGGGTGACGGGCGTCGGCGTCCGGCAGGTGCGCCTCCACGAACGACAGCCCGCAGTACGCCGGCACGGCGTCCGAGACCAGCGGGCGGACCTTCGACCAGGCGCCGTCCGCGCCCACGAGCAGGTCCGCGGTGAAGGTGCCGCCGTCGGCCAGCGTCACCTCGTGGCGGCCGTCGGCGAGGGTGCGTACCCCGGCGGCCTTGGCACCCCAGCGGACCGCTCCGTCGGGCAGGGAGCCGAGCAGCAGGTCGCGCAGGGCGCCGCGGCTCACCTCCGGGCGGTCGCCGTCCTCGCCGTCGTCCTCGGAGCGGACGGTGGCGTGCCGGTCGAGGACGCGGGTGGCCTGCCCGCCGGGCAGGACGAGGCCGCGGAACTCCTCGTGGAGGCCCGCGGCGCGCAGGGCCCTCTGGCCGGAGCCCTCGTGGATGTCGAGCATGCCGCCCTGGGCGCGGGCGGTGGGCGAGGCGTCGAGGTCGTAGAGGACCGATTCGATCCCGTGCACGTGCAGCACGCGGGCGAGGGTCAGGCCGCCGAGTCCGGCGCCGACGATGGCGATGGGGTGGTGGGTGCTCATGCCTCCAGAAGAGCATAGTCATTCTGAAAGTGCAACCGATACAGTTTCGGAGTCGTTCCGGATGGATCTATGCTGGGCGTATGACACGGATGGACAAGGCGGCGGCGGAACCCGACGTCCCCGGGCGGCGCGAACGCAAGAAGGCAGCAACGCGCCGGGCCCTCGCCGACGCGGCCCTGCGGCTCTTCCTGGAGCGGGGCTTCGACCAGGTGAAGGTCGCCGAGATCGCCGAGGCCGCCGACACCGCCCTGGCCACCCTCTTCGTGCACTTCCCCGGCGGGAAGGAGGCGCTGATCCTCGAGGACGGCGCCGAACGGGAAGCCGCCCTGACGCGGGCGGTGCGGGAACGCCCGCAGGGGTGGTCCGTCCTGGAGGCCTTGCACCGGTTCCTCGCGTGCCGGGGCCCCTTCGCCCCCGACCGGGGCCCGGAGCACCGGCAGAAGATACGGCTCGTGATCGCCACCCCCGCACTGCGCGCATACGCCAGGTCCCTGTGGACCGGCTGCGAGGAGGCCCTGGCCCGGGTCATCGCCGAGGAGTGCGGACGCGATGCGGACGAGGTCTCGCTGCGCATCCTGGCCCGCTACGTCCTGGAGCTACCCGATCTCGCCGGCGCCCGGCCCGACCCCCGGGCAGCCCTGGACCTCGCCTTCGCCCACCTCAAGCGCGGCTGGCCCGGCATCTGACGGTGACCCGGGTCAGCGGAGGCCCAGCTTGATCCACTTCGCCGCGCTGGGGACGCCCTTCGCGTCGAGCAGGAACAGCATGTAGTACCCGGGAGGGGCGTCGGCCGCCGTCGCCGGTGTCCGCAGGCCGATCGTGCGGCCCCGTACCCCGGTGATCGGCAGCTCCAGGTGGCGCTGGCTGGTGTTCACCGAGTGGGTGACCGTGGTCGGCGCCAGCAGCACGGCTCGGGTGACCGTGGTGGCGGTGGAGCTCGTGACCTGGAAGGCGGTCCCGTGGGCGAGTTCGCCCGCGGGCGCCCCGTCGAGCACCGGCCGAGCGCCCCGGTGCAGGTAGGAGGGCTCGTACAGCTCGATGCTGCCGTCCATCCGGTCCTTGATGTCGGGGTCGTTGGCGATCTGCTGGAGCTCGTCCCCGGTGACCATCATCCGCCCGTCCGGCAGGACCAGGGCGTTGGAGTGGTACCCCCGGGGCAGCCGCTGCGCCGGCCCGAGCCGCCAGTGGCCCCGCTCGTCGCGCAGCTCGATCTGCCGGTACTTGAGATCGGCCTTCGGGTTGAACGGCCCGTACCCGTAATTGCGGGTGTCGAGGGCGCCGTTGACGGTCAGCAGCGTGCCGTCCGGCAGGATCAGGGTGTCGTCCTGCGTACGGCCGAAGGCCCGCGGCTCCTCGGTGGTCCACTTCCCGCCCGACAGCCGGTACGTATGCGGATCGCGCGGGTCGCCGCCGAGGACCAGCACGGAGTCGGGGCCGCGCGAGCCCGCGGGCAGCGGCACGGCGGACCCGTAGCCGCGGAAGTCGGCGGGCCGCCTGGGCAGATCCGTACGGGTCTGCTTGACCAGGTCGAAGAGCCACTGCTGGTCCGCGTCGCGCCCGAGGCCGTAGACCATGCCGTCGCGCAGCGAGAACAGGTGCGGATAGTCGTTGCGGAACGGCGCGTCGGCCCGGAACCGCTCCACGGGGACGTTCAGCGGGATGTCGTACCGTCCCCAGGGCACCGGCCGGCCGAGCGCCGGGAACCGCTCGACGACCGGGGTGGGCGTGCCCGTACCCCGCTCGGACTGGCCGGACACGATGAGCTGGCGCCCGTCCGGGCCGGTGACGACCGAGGGGTACCAGCGGCCGACCGACATGTCACGGTTGCGGTACCAGTTCTCGGTCCACGGGTCGAACACGAAGGAGAGCTTGGCTCCGCTGCCGCCCTTGCCGCCGACGTTGCCGCCGAACACCCCGAGCATGCCGTTGGGCAGGAAGGAGTGCCCGGCGCAGAAGAACGGCGCGGGGCGCGGGACGTACGTGCCGTCGGGCATCAGCACGATCGGCGGCGTGACCTTCTTGAACGCCCGCGCCCCGGTCCCCTTGGCCGGGTCCCACAGGTAGGCGCGGCCGGCGTTCGTCCTGCCGATCCGGTCGGTGGGCCCGGTCTCCTTGGTGGGGTCGACCTCCACGCGCTCGAAGGAGAAGAGCAGCACCTTGCCCGTGGGGAGCAGGGCGGTGTGCACGCCGAAGTCGGGGGAGGGGAAGTAGTCCGTGAACCGGCCGAACCGCGCGGCGTCGAAACCCGCGTTGGCCTCGCGCTGGGAGGTCCGCAGCGACTCCAGGCTCGTGGTGCGCTTCACCTGCGGATACTGCCCGGCGCCCTTGACCGCGAGCCGCAGCCCGGAGTGGGCCCGCGCGTGGTCCTCGCCGAGTACGAGGGACTCGCCGTCGCCGCCGCGGCGGCCGCTGCCGCCGTCGTGGGCGGGCGCGGCGGGCGCGGCTTGTGAGCCGTGAGCGGCCGAGGTGAGCAGGGCGACGGTGGCGATCACACTGGCGGACACCAGGGCGGACCGGTGCAGGCGGCGCATGGGGCTCCTCCCCGCAGGTCCTTCCTGCGAGTCGCCCATATTAGGAAATGACCACCCTTATTTCCGGTCCGACGCGGTCCGGTGCCGCGCGGCTGGGCCGTTCGGCGGTCCACCGCTCGCTGCCCGAACGTTTCTGCGGTGAATCCGCCCGGCCATCGGAGTGAGCCCGCGCACCCGGTCACGTCCCGGTCCGGCCGTGGGCGGCTTCCATGGCCGTGTGATCACATCGCTCCGTGCCGCGCTCAGCGCCGCCGCCGTGACCGGAACCCTCCTCAGCCTCGGCCTCGCCCCCTCGGCCGGGGCCACCACCCCCTCGGCGCCTTCTGACCAGGTGACCGTGGACGTCGCCAGCGTCAACGGCTCGGGCTGCCGTCCCGGCAGCGCCACCGTCGCCGTATCCCCGGACAACTCCGCCTTCACGGTCACCTACAGCGAGTACGTGGCCGCCGCCGGCGGGGGCGCCCCCGCGGTCGAAGGCCGCAAGAACTGCCTGCTCTCCCTGCTCGTCCACGTCCCGCAGGGCTACACGTACGCGGTGGCCCAGGTCGACTACCGCGGCTTCGGCAGCCTGCAGGACGGCGCGATCGGTACGCAGAAGGCCAGCTACTACTTCCAGGGCATGAGCCGGACCGCGTACCGCACCCACAAGTTCAACGGTGAGCTCGAGGACAACTGGCAGGCCACCGACACCACGGGGATCGAGGCCCTCGTCTTCGCGCCCTGCGGCGCGCAGCGCAACTTCAACATCAACACCGAGCTGCGCGCCGAGGTCGGAGCCTCCGACCCGGCGAAGACCAGCTACATGGCGCTCGACTCCACCGACGGCAGCATCAACAGCGTGTACCACTTCTCCTGGAAGCGGTGCCCGGCCCGCTGAGCCGCCCGCCTACCCCGCGTACCCTGACGGCGCCCCCGCGGGGGCGCCGTCAGGCGTTCCCGCGGGCCGCGGCCTGCCGCTGGCGCTTGCTCTGCGGAGCCAGGGAGAGGTCCTGCGCCTGGGACGTGAGCCGCTTGAAGCCGTACCCGCGCTCGGTCAGCCAGCTCTCCGCCGCGAGCTCGGCGCGGGCCGTGGCGTCCAGGATGTCCTCCTCCGCCTCACCCGCATCGAGGAAGCGGAAGGTGAAGAACGGCCGCGCGGCCAGGTCGTACGTGAGGTCCCCCTCGGGAGTGAACCCGGCGCGCAGCATGTCGTGCTCGGGCGCGACGGCGAGCAGCTCACCGCGCTGTTCGTCGGTGAGCCCGTCGAAGGAGCCGCGGACGGTGATGCGGAAGGTGCGGGTGCTCATCCCCGCACCCTAGGCCGCCGCGGGCGGAGCGCGCACCGGGATTTCCGCGGGCGCGCACCACTCCGACGGCCCAACGCCCCCGCCCCGGGCGCGGCCCCGGCCCGGACGCCGGAGCAGGCCTGTGACCTGGGCAGAAGCCCCGCCCGAAGCCGATCGCCCGGCATGCCGGGGGCCGGGCCCGCTTGTAGCGTCGGCTGCGTCCGGAGTCCTGGTGACCCGACGAGGACCCGTGCGACCTCCCCGGAGGAGAAGCCGTGTCGATGCCCAAGGATGTCCCCGACGCCCCCGTGGCCAGCCTGCTCCGTGTGGAGAGGGGACTGGCCGCGCCCGAGGAACTCGCCGCCGTCGCGGTCGTCGTCGCCTGCGTCGCCCGCCGCATCGCCGGCGCTCCGGCCCGCCGCGCGCACACCGCCCCCCGCCGCTCCCGGCGCCCGCACGTGAACGCGGGCTGCTGGGCGGGCTGCTGGGCCTGCCGCTGAACGCCTGCCCCCGAACACCTGTCCCCGAACGCCTGCCGAACGCCCGCCGCTGAACGCACCCGCCCGTCGGCCGCACTCGCG
>NZ_JBHWVM010000075.1:0-39036 GCF_042736805.1 Streptomyces sp. NPDC060031 | reverse complement strand
CCGATGACGTACGTCTTCAAGGGCGCCGGCGCCGGCATCTCCAAGATCGGCGACGTCATGGCCGGCTTCAAGGGCATCGGCAAGATCGACCTGCCCGCGTTCCCGGAGGGCGCGCTCGCCCTGCCCGAGGGCTCCTTCAAGCTCCCCGACGGCAATTTCCACCTCCCGGAAGGCGCCAAGATGCCCGAGGGAGCGGTCAAGCTCCCGGACGGCAACTTCAAGCTGCCCGAGGGCACGACCGCGCTGCCGCCGAACACCGTCCGGCTGCCGGTCGACGGTCCGCCGCAGTTCATGGACCCCAAGGGCAACATCTACGACGCCGACGGCGCCGTGACCTCGCACGCCAAGGACGCCCCGACGGGCCACCCGGCCACGTCCGCGGAACTTCCCAAGGTGGAGGCCCCGGCGAAGGTTCCCGTCCTGGTCGGCGCGGGCCACGTGGGCGACAACGCCTTCCACGTCGGTGACGACCTGACCGGACCCGGGCAGCACACCCCGGGCGGCACCGCGAACCACCCCATCGGCGGGACCGTCGACAACACCGTCCACAACAGCCACACCCCCGGCGGTGGCGGCGGCAACACCCACACCCCGGGTACGCACACGAGCGAGCCCGTCACCACGGGCGGCGGCCACCACGGGGCCGGCGACGGCCCGGCCGTCCCGCACCAGGGTGACGGCCCCGGCGGCACCGGCCACGGCGGCCACGGGGGCCCCGGCGGCGGCTTCGACGACGCGGCCCACGCGGGCGACGACGCGGCCCACGCGGGCGACGACGCGGCCCACGCCGGTGACGACGCGGCCCACGCCGGTGACGACGCCGCCCACGCGGGCGACGACGCGACCCCGGCCGGCCAGCACGGCGACAACGGCGCCCCGGCCGGGGAGCGGGAGCTGACCACCGCCGAGCGCAAGCGCCTCCAGGACGAGCACGTCTGGAAGGCCAACAACGACCCGGAGTGGTTCAAGGAGCACTACCGGCCCGGCGACGGCCACCGTTTGAGCAAGTCGGCGAAGGTGGACGGCGTCGAGCTGCCCATCCTGGCCAAGGACGCGAACGGCAACTGGATCTCCAAGTACGACATGCCCAGCGGCCCCTCGGAGACCAAGTTCGGCCGGACGCCGCTCGGTACGGCGGGCATCGACCCGGTGCACCTGACGGAGCTCGACAAGGCGGCCAAGAACCGCTCGGTCGCCATGGAACTCAACAACGCCCAGAAGGCGTTCGACGAGAACCCGACGGTCGCGAACACGGACCGCCTGAACGCGGCGAAGGTCGACTACACCAAGCACCTCGACGGCGTGCCCAACAACAGCAAGATCGGAGAGCGGCTCGGCGAGGAGGCCGCCGTGCGGCACGTGGTCCCGCACGAGTTCCCCACGGCGAAGCCGATCGACCTCCCCCAGACGGGGAACGGCGCCAACATGTTCGACGGGGCGTACGAGCTGCCCAACGACGAGTTCCTGATAGTCGAGGCCAAGGCGCCCAACGCCAACCTGGACTGGCGCCAGGGCGTGGGCGACGTGGACCCGCGCGTGACCGGGCCCCAGGGCCTGCGGGTCAAGCAGGGCACGCGGCTCTACGTGGAGACCATCCTTTCGGAGATGTGGAAGCGCGGCGGCAAGGACGCGGAGATAGCCGACAAGCTCTTCGACGCCCTTGAGGATGGAAAGCTGAAGTACGTCATGGTGAAGGCGAACGAGAACACCGGCTCGTACGCTGGGGCCGTGATGGAGCACTTGAAGATCTGACAGAGGAGAGAGCCCAGTGGCCACGAGCATTCCCCGCCACGACTTCCCGACGAAGAAGACCGTGGAGGATTTGGAGTTCCGCACCGAGAGCACGCAGCGGATCATCGCTCGGCTCGAAGAGTCGGAAATGTCCCGCTCCCGAGCCCTGGGCGCCACCCTGGCCGTGGCCGAGGCACGCTGCGCGGCCGACCCGACGGCGGACCTGTTCACCACGTGGGAGTCGTGGGTGATCGCCATGCAGGTCGGCACCGCGCTGTTTGCCTCGGGCGCGGCGGCCGAAGGCCCCGTACCGTGCCGGATCGGGATCGCGGGCGAGGTGCGCAACCTGCCGGCGACCGGCCCGCAGTCCTCTCTGCACGCCGGCAACTGGGTCACCGCCTTCTACCTGGCGGCGATCTGCCGGGAGAACGACCGCGTGGACCAGCTCGCGCGGATCCCCGTGTCCTTCCTGCGGGCGTCCGGCGCGGAGTTCGACGAGTACCTCTACGCCTGGATCGAGACGCTCCAGGGCTTCTGGCTCGGCCGGGACGACGTCTGGGAGAAGCTGGTCGCCGCGATGAACGGCACCGACCCCGCGCAGGCGCGGTTCACGGACCCGGACCTGATGCTGAACATCATGTACCCGCCGATCGAGCTCTTCCACCGGTACCTGCGGCGCGAGGACGAGCAGTTCGGCGCGGCCCTGGTCCAGGCCCTGAACGGGCACAAGAGCTACTGGACCGCGGACGGCGCCCGCGCCGAGAGCATCGACGGCCTGGTCGCGCTGGGTCCGCTCGCCATCGCCTGCATGGCCCGCGACGCCGGCATCCCGATCGAGGTCGAGTCCGAGTACCTGCCGAAGGAGCTCCTGGAGTTCGGCTGGGCCGGCGAGATCGACACCTGAGCCGCCGGGTCCTCCCTCCCCGCCCCCGCCGATCTCTTCGGGGCGGGGGCGGGGAGGGGCGTGGACGTCCTTGGTGGGCTCGGTCTCGAGGAAGCCGGCGACCTCCGACGCGGTCGCCGTGGGGTGCCGTTCACGGCGACGGAGCCGCCGCCCAGCCCTACGACATCCCCCGGCGGTTCGCGACCCGCCGGAAGCGGACCGGAACGCGCTGCTCCGATGTGATGACGACGGCGGCGAAGAGCGCCCAGCAGGCGGGCGTGTACGCGCAGAGGTTGAGCCGGTAGAAGGCGCTGCCGGTGCTCGCGCCGATCCCCAGCGCCCACACCACCCCCACGCTGCCGCGTGCCAGCAGCCCGGCGGCCACCGCCCCCACCGCCGCCCGCCCGATCCGCCCCGGCAGTCGGCCGCCCACGTGCGCCAGCATCACCGCCGACCCGGTGACCAGGAGGGTGAAGGGCGCCAGGAGCCCGCGCGGGGTGAAGGGCACCTCGAAGTTCAGGACGGCCAGGGACAGCGCCGCAGGGTCCCGCGCCGGCCAGGTCGCGCCGGTCATCCAGTACACGTGGACCAGCGCGTCCCCGGCGAGGACCGCCGCCACCGTGATTCCCGCACGCCGTCTCGTCCGCTCGTTCACGGCCGTCTCCTCCTGATGGGGTGAAGTGCTGTCGTCACGGAGGAGGGGACGGCCCCGCCGGACATTCCTGTGACGTGGGTCACGGGAATGTTCCGCCGGTGCGGCCCCTCTTCCTGTCCGAGACGCCGTCGCAGCAGAAAGTGGGGAAGTGGCCGCTCCGGATCTGCCCGTACTCGTACGCTCCGCCCAGCGCGGCGACCGGATGGCCGTACAGGAGCTGCTGGACCTGCTCACCCCGTACATCGGGCGGCTGTGCGGTCCCATCGCGCTCCAGGACGGCCCGGACGCCACCCAGGAGGCACTGATCGTGATCTTCCGCACGATCGGCCAACTGCGCGAGCCCGCCGCACTGTTCGGCTGGGCCCGGGTGATCGCCGTACGGGAGGCGGTACGCATCGCCCGCGTCGGCGCCCGCAGCGTCGCCGACCCGCTCGCCGAGGTCCCGGCGCGGGGCGACCCGCAGCTCGCCGCCGACGTGCGCGACGTACTGGAACGGCTCTCCCCGGCGCACCGGGCCGTCCTGGTCCTGCGCGACCTCGAAGGCCTCGACGAGCACTCCGTGAGCGCGCTCCTCGGCGTACCCGAACCCACCGTACGGACCCGGCTCTTCCGGGCCCGCCGCAACTTCCGGAAGGCGTGGGACCGTTGAACGACCCCGACGGCAGCAACGGCTCCTGGCCCGTCGCCGAGCTCGACGCCGTCCGCAGGCTGCGCGTCATCGCCCGTACGACCCCGGGCGCGAGCTTCGCGGAACACCTGATCGCGGCGCCCTTCGACCGGGTCTGGGCCCTCGCCTCCGACCTCGAGGACCAACTGCCCCGGCTGATCACCGACATCAGCGCCTTCACCGTGACCTCGGCCGACGGCGAGCGCCTCGAAGCCCGGGCGCGCAGCCCCCTGGGCATGAGGGCGCGCTTCGACATCGTCCTGCGCCCCGGCTGGTGCCTGATGCAGAGCCGCTTCGTCCTCGGCGGCATGGCCGCCGTACCCGAGGCCGACGGCACCCGCTTCGCGTTCTTCGGAGCCCTGCGCATCCCCGGCATCCGGCTGATCGACCGCGCCCTGCACCCCCTGGCCGACCCATTGGGGGTAAAGGCCCTCAAACGCTTCACGGATCAACTGGATTGTCACTAGGCTTGATTGCGTGATGGACCACCTTGATTTCGAAGAGGAAGTCCGGACCGTCGCGCGCGCCCTGTGGGCGAGCGCCCGGGACGACGGCACCGTCAATCTCGACGGCGTCGAACACGACGGCGTCTACTTCACCCACGACGTGGTCCACTGCGTCGAAGTGACCGTCTCCCGCCGCAAGGACAAGGCGGAGCACGACGGGAAGAAACTGAGCAAGGCCGTCCAGCGATGGACGGGCAGCGACGGCCGGATCGCGCGGGGCTGGTTCGTGACCCTGGAAGAGCCGTCGCCCGAACAGACCAAGGTCCTCCAGGCCATCGACCGGCGCATCACGGCGATCTCGTTCAAGCGGTTCAAGGCGCGCCTGTTCGACGCGTACCTGTACAACCAGCGGCGCGGGCAGATGCCCTTCGGCAGTGCCATGCACCCGGACGGCAGGGGCGAGAAGCTCGAGCGTTACATCCCGGCGGAGTTCGAACCCATCGGGGAGCGGGCCGATCTCGCCCCGGCGCCCTCGTTCAGCGAGCTCATCGAGCGGATCGGGGCGGGCGGCCGGTTCTGCATCGTCGGCGACTACGGCATCGGCAAGAGCATGACGCTCCGGGAGATCTACCTGCGGATCTCCCAGGCCCACCGGGAGGGCAAGACGCTGCGGCACCCGGTCCACCTCAACCTGCGCGACCTCTGGGGGCAGCGCAGCCCGCGCGTGGCTCTGACCCAGCACGCCGAGGACCTGGGCTACGGGCAGCCGGACCAGATCATCGCCGCCTGGAGAGCCGGCTACGTCGACATCCTGCTGGACGGCTTCGACGAGATAGCCGCGCCCGGCTGGAGCAGCGACATCGTGGAACTGCGCCATTCCCGGCGCAAGGCCGTGGAGTTGGTGCGCAACTTCTACGACCAGACCCCGCAGCGGGCCTCGGTCGTCGTGGTGGGCCGGCGGAGCTATTTCGACGGCCTGAGCGAGCTGAACAACGCCCTTTTCAACGACGAGCCGTGCACGCTGCTCGAACTGTCGGAATTCAACGACGCGCAACTGGAGACGTACCTCCAGGACAAGCGGTGGGCCTCGCTGCCCGACTGGATCCCGAAGCGTCCGCTGCTCATCGGATACCTGGCGTCCAGGAAGCTCCTCGGAGGTCTGCTCGAACCCGCGCAGGGGGTGGGTCCGGCCGAGGGCTGGGACTGGCTCCTCGACCAGATCAGCAAGCGGGAGGCGCGGATCGAGACGGGCCTGGACGGCCAGACGATCCGGCTGACGATCGAGCGGCTCGCGTCCGTCGCGAGGAAGAGCCCCAGCTGTCTCGGTCCGCTCACCTACTCGGAGATCACCGAGGGCTTCAGGTTCGTCCGGGGCCGCGAGCCCAGCGACGACCAGCGGACCATCCTGCACCGGCTGCCCGGGCTCGGATCCGATCCGGATTTCGAGGAGGGCACCCGCAAGTTCATCGACGTGGACCTGGCCAGCGCGGCGCAGGCCAAGGACGTCTCGAACTTCATCATGAACCCCTTCGCCGTGGACCTGCCCACGGCCCGGTCCTGGAGCGGCTCCCTGCTGCAGTCGGGCGTGGAGGTCGCCGCCCTGCAGTGCGGGGAAGCGGCCGTGGCGAACGAGGGCGCGATCTCCACGGCGCTGTCCTTCGCCCAGCGCAACGACCTGGACGTGCTGTCCGCCGACGTCGTGCGCATCGCGCTGGCCCGCGGCATCTCCGTCGTCGGCTCCTCGTTCAATGTGGACGAGGTGGTCGTTCCCCAGTTCGAGCTCTACGAGGATTTCGGCGATCTCTCCGGAATTTCCTTTTCCCGCTGCGGCATCGAAACGCTCGTGCTCGACGGGGAAATCGACGGCTCGCTCATGCCGCGGTTCCAGGACTGCTTCTTCGAGACGATCATCGGCCGATTCGGCGAGGAAGACCTGCCGGCGAACGCATTCGCGTCCTGTGCGTTCGGCGAGTTCCTCGACTCCGCGGACCGCAATGCGGACGTGCTGCGCAGTTCCCTGCCCGAGGGGGTCCGCGTCATGATCACGATCCTGCGCAAGCTGTACCTCCAGCGGGGCAGCGGCAGGGCGGAGGGCGCGCTCGTACGCGGCATGGAACAGGCGAGCCGCGCACTCGTCCCCGGCTGCCTGGACATCATCAAGCGGGAGAACCTCGCGGCTCCCATCAGGCTCAACGGCAGGACCGTATGGCTGCCGTCCCGCTCCGACCAGAAGAGGGTGCACGCCTTCATCGCGGCCCCGCGCGGCAGCGGGGACCCGCTCTTCGGCATGGCCGGCCGGCTCTCCTAGCGCGGGTCCTCGGCCGAGCGCGTCGCGGCGGCCCGGCGGAATTCGGCGTTGATGCGCTGTGCCTCCTCCAGCTGGTCCTCGAGGATGACGATGCGGCAGGCGGCCTCGACCGGGGTGCCCTGGTCCACGAGCTCCCGGGCCCTGGCCGCGATCCGCAACTGGTAGCGGGAGTAGCGGCGATGGCCGCCCTCCGAGCGCAGCGGGGTGATCAGCCGGGCCTCTCCGATGGCACGGAGGAAACCGGGGGTGGTGCCGAGCATCTCTGCCGCACGGCCCATCGTGTAGGCGGGGTAGTCGTCGTCGTCCAGTCGGCCGCCGAGCTGGTCATCCGCTGTCATCTGCACCTCTTCGTGGGAACGCATCGAGGGAATTCAACACCATCGACCGCTGCCACCGGTGCGCACGGGCACGCGACGAGGGCCCGACCGGCGTGTGCCGGTCGGGCCCTCGGTGCTGTTTCGCTGTCTGCTGCCGTCAGGCGGAGACGCCCGTACCGAGCATCGCGGAGGCGAGCTGGAGCGGGGTGAGCTGCCGCGCCGGCGCCTCCTTGGGTACGGAGTGGCAGGTGAAGCCGAGGAGGGTCATGGCCCGGGTGACCTCGGCGGCGCTGAAGTCACGCCGGTCCTGCCGGGTGACGACCTCGCCCACCTGCTTGACGGGGTACTGGCGGCGGCCGATGACCACGGACTCGCCGGTGATCGGTTCGGGCTTGATGCCCTTCATCGATTCGAGCACACCGCTCTTGGTCAGGTCGAACGGGAATCGTGCGATGACGCAGCGCATGAGGCCTCACAGAAAGACGGAGGGGTGGGGAAGGAGGGGCGGGAGGGAGAGGGGGACGCTCTCTCAGGCCGCCGCGTTGTACGAGGTCGTCCGCCGGGCCGTACGGCGGCCCGCCTCGCCCGTACGCCGGCCGCGCGAGCCGCGGGTGGTGGGGCCGCGCCCGGTCCGCTCGGATACCGGGGCCGTGATGGTGACCGGGATGCCGGACGGGGTCTGGGCTCCGGTGATGCGGTTCAGCTCGGGTGCACCCGAGTGGACCTGGGTGATCTGCGGGCTGATCCCGGCGTTCGACATGAGGCGGACCATATCGCGGCGCTGCCCGGGTGTGACCAGGGTGACGACGCTGCCGGACTCGCCGGCCCGGGCGGTGCGGCCGCCGCGGTGCAGGTAGTCCTTGTGGTCGCTGGGCGGGTCGACGTTGACGACGAGGTCGAGGTTGTCGACGTGGATCCCGCGCGCGGCCACGTTGGTCGCGACCAGCACGCTCACGTGCCCGGTCTTGAACTGGGCCAGGGTCCGGGTGCGCTGCGGCTGGGACTTCCCGCCGTGCAGCGCGGCTGCCCGTACGCCGCTGTTGAGCAGGTGCGCGGTCAGCTGGTCCACGGCGTGCTTGGTGTCCAGGAACATGATCACCCGGCCTTCGCGGGCCGCGATCTCGGTCGTGGTGGCGTGCTTGTCGGCGCCGTGGACGTGCAGGACGTGGTGCTCCATCGTGGTGACCGCGCCGGCGGAGGGGTCCACGGAGTGCACGACCGGGTCGGTCAGGTAGCGGCGGACCAGCAGGTCGACATTGCGGTCCAGGGTGGCGGAGAACAGCATCCGCTGCCCCTCGGGCCGTACCTGGTCGAGCAGGGCGGTGACCTGGGGCATGAAGCCCATGTCGGCCATCTGGTCGGCTTCGTCCAGCACCGTGATGGCGACCTGGTTCAGCCGGCAGTCGCCGCGCTCGATGAGGTCCTTGAGCCGGCCGGGCGTCGCGACGACGATCTCGGCGCCGCCGCGCAGGGTGCTCGCCTGCCTGCCGATCGGCATTCCGCCGACGACCGTGGCCAGGCGCAGCCCGACGGAGCGGGCGTACGGGGTGAGCGCGGCGGTGACCTGCTGCGCCAGCTCGCGGGTGGGGACCAGGACCAGGCCCAGGGGCTGGCGCGGCTCGGCGCGCTGACCGGCGGTGCGGGCCAGCAGGGCGAGGCCGAAGGCGAGGGTCTTGCCAGAGCCGGTGCGTCCGCGGCCCAGTACGTCGCGGCCCGCGAGGGAGTTCGGCAGGGTCGCGGCCTGGATGGGGAACGGTACGGTCACGCCCTCCATGGCCAGCGTGACCGTCAGGGCTCCGGGCATCTCGAGCTCGGCGAAGGCCTCGACGGCGGGCAGCGCGGGGGTGATGGTCTTGGGCAGCGCGAACTCGTGGCCGCGGCCGGGGCTACGGCTGTACCCGCGGCTGGGGCCGCGGTTGGCGGCGGGGGCGTAGCGTCGGTCGTTCGTGCGTGTGCGGTTCATACGGAACGGAACCTCTTCCTCGATACGGCTCGTATCAAGGAATTCCAAGAACGGGCCGGTGGGCTGTCTCTGCCCTGGCATGCAAAGAGCTGGGGCCCGCACCCCAAGGTGCGGGCCCCAGCTCTGAGTACTGAGTACTACGCGGGAACGATGTTCTCCGCCGTCGGGCCCTTCTGGCCCTGCGCGATGTCGAAGTTCACCTTCTGGCCTTCCTGCAGCTCGCGGAAGCCCTGGGCGGCGATGTTCGAGTAGTGGGCGAACACGTCAGCGCCGCCACCGTCCTGCTCGATGAAGCCGAAGCCCTTTTCAGCGTTAAACCACTTCACGGTTCCAGATGCCATGTCAAATCTCCTTCGGGGCAGTGCCCGAAGTCCGCACCGTGCGGACTCCGTGTCGCCGCGATGATTGCCCCGCCCGGAAAAAAGACCGGAAATACAGAAGTACTCCCACAGGCATGAAGAACCTGCGGGGGCACTTGAAGTTTTGGGAACCACAACTGCAACTGATATCGACAGTAGCACGGCAAGGTCGGCCCTGCGGGGTGAATATTTCCCCCGGATCCGTTGCGCCAGATATCCTCATCGCGCCTCGCGCCGATTTCTTATTCCGCCGGAACAGATATTGATTCGCCGCGGAGGAGGTATCGAGGCCCGAGTTGAGGCCTCGCCCCAGCGGCGTAGCGTGGGAAGGGACCTGGGCGGGGAGCAGGGGGCGCGAGGAGCGGTGGCCATGGGCAAGCTCTCGATCGACCAGTTGCGCGAGCGGGTACGGGGTGCGGTCGTCACCCCCGACGACGGCGACGCCGCGTACGACGAGGCCCGCAAGGTCTACAACGCCATGATCGACAGACGGCCGGCAGCCGTCGTGCGCTGCGCCAACGCGGGCGACGTCATGGCGGCCGTGGACTTCGCCCGGGAGAACGGGCTCGACCTGGCGGTGCGGGGCGGCGGGCACAGCGTGCCCGGCTTCGGCACCTGCGACGGCGGCGTGGTCGCCGACCTGTCCGGGATGCGCGGGGTCCGCGTCGACCCCGCGGGGCGGACGGCGCGCGCCGAGGGCGGCGCGACCTGGGGCGACTTCAACGCGGCCACCTACCCCTTCGGCCTGGCGACGACCGGCGGGATCATCTCCACCACCGGTGTCGGCGGCCTCACCCTGGGCGGCGGCATCGGGTACCTCGCCCGCGGACTCGGCCTGAGCTGCGACAACCTGGTCTCGGCCGACGTGGTGACCGCGGACGGCCGCCTCGTGGTGGCGAGCGAGCAGGAGCACGAGGACCTCTTCTGGGCGCTGCGCGGCGGCGGCGGCAATTTCGGCGCGGTGACCTCCTTCGAATTCCGGCTCGCCCCCGTCAAGGACGTCTACGGCGGGCCGATCCTCTACGAGCTGGACAGCGCCGGCACCGTGCTGCGTTCCTTCCGGGACTTCATCGCCGACGCGCCGGAGGAACTCGGCGCGTTCCCGGCCTTCCAGATCGCCCCGCCGCTGCCGTTCATCCCGCCGGACCGGCACGGAGAGGCGTTCATCCTGATCGTGTCGTGCTGGGCGGGACCGCTGGAGGAGGGCGAGCGGGCGCTCCGGCCCTTCCACGAATTCGCCCCGGTGGTCGCCGAGCACGTCGGTCCGATGCCGTATCCCGCGCTCAACAGCGCCTTCGACGCGCTCGTGCCGCCCGGTCTCCAGCACTACTGGAAGGCCAACTTCGTGACCGAGCTGAGCGACGCCGCGATCGAGGCGCACCTGGTGCACGGCCCCCGTCTGCCCGTCGTGAACTCGACGGTCCACATCTACCCGATCAACGGCGCCTGCCACCGGGTCGCTCCGGAGTCGACGGCCTTCGCCTACCGGGACGCCTCCTTCGCCACGGTCATCGCGGGCATGTGGCCGGACCCCGCCGACAACGAGGCCAACACCGCCTGGGTCCGCGACTACTACGAGGCGACCGCCCCGCACTCGGAGGAGGGCGGCTACGTCAACTTCATGGCGGACGACGACCAGGGCCGCGTCCGCGCCAACTACAAGGGCAACTACGACCGCCTGGCCGAGGTCAAGCGCACGTACGACCCGGACAACCTGTTCCACCTGAACCAGAACATCAAGCCATAGGGCCCGGACCGGCGGCCTCGTCCCCCGCGGTCGTGAAGATGCGGTCCAGGTGGTGGTGGAGCACGGCGACGGCCGAGTCCGCGTCCCGTTGGCCCACCAGGATGCCGGTGCCCAGGGTCGCCGCCATGGCGAGCAGGCTGATCGCCTCCGTGCGCGCGTCGGCGCCGGGATCGGCCAGGCCCTGTGCCTGGGCCCGTTCGAGCAGGCCGGTCAGGGCGTTCTCGGCGGCGTCGGGGTTGTCGATGAAGGGCTGGGCCGCGAGCGCCTCGTCGGTCACGGACAGGATCGAGTAGGAGCTGTACAGGAGGTGGAAGGTGCGGCTCTCCTCGTCGACCGGCAGGGAGGCCAGCAGCAGCGCCTCGATCGTCGCGCGCGGGCCCGGGTCCGGACCGGCGGCGGCGAGGCGGGCGCCCACCCGGGCCGTGAAGCGGTCGGTGAGGTGCTGGAGCCCGTAGAAGAGCAGCTTCTCCTTGGTCTGGAAGTAGTACTGCACGAGCCGCAGCGATACGCCCGCCTCGGCCGCCACGTCGCGCATGCCGACCGCGTGCAGTCCGCGTCGTCCGGCGACGCGGACGAGTGCCTCGGCGATCTGGGTGCGCCGTTCCTCGTGGTCCACGCGTTTCGGCATGTTCTGGTGTCTCCGCCCGTCGGTGATGAGCCCGCGGCTCTTTTTCATGGTACCGCCGTACCAACATCATGGTACGGTCGTATCACGAAGATTGGACATTCCCGGAGGTGCCCCGTGCCCGAGAACCCGACCCGTGCCCGCCGCGACATCGGCCGCTACGTCAACGACACCCTGCGCGACCGGTACTTCGCCGCCTGCGACGCGCTCTACGCGCTGGGGGCGCCCGCCCGGTCCGAGACGGACGTCGAGACGAGCTTCGGCACCACGCGCGTCTACCGGTACGGCCCCGCGGATCCGGCTGCCGAGTCCCGTACGCCGGTGGTGCTGATCCACGGCGCGGGCTACTGCTCCGCCATGTGGTACCCCAACACCCCCGCGCTCAGCGCCGGACGCCCCGTCTACGCGCTCGACACCCCCGGCGACGCCGGCCACAGCATCCACCGCGAACCCATGTGGCAGCCCGAGCGCGCGGCCCGGTGGATGGACGAGGCCCTCGACGCGCTCGGCCTCGACCGCGTCCACCTCGTCGGCTCCTCCTACGGCGGCTGGCTCGTCATCAACCAGGCCCATCTGAGGCCCGGACGGCTCGCCTCGGTCACCGCCCTCGACCCCGGCGGCCTGGAGAAAGTGGGCCTGCGCTTCTTCGCCTGGGTCTTCGTGAGCCTGTTCGCGAGCTTCGCCCCCAAGGCGCTGCGCCCGCGCCTGGCCGCCTGGCTGGAGCAGCCCGTCATCGTCGTCCCCGAGCTGCGCAAGTGGGTCCAGGCGGGCGCCCGCGCCTTCCGGATCCGCCGCCCCGCCCCGCTGCCGCTGTCCGACGCCGAACTGGGTTCCATCCGGACGCCGTTCTACCTGATCATGGGCAAGCGCAGCCTGCTCGTGCACCCCAAGCGCCAGCTGGAACGCGTACCGCGGCTGATTCCGGGAGCCCGCGCCGAGATCGTCGCCGCGACCGGCCACGGCCCGCAGCTCGATCACCCCGAGCTGGTCAACGCCCGGATGCTGAGCTTCATGGAGGACGTCGACTCCCTCGACCCGGCCGCGGACCGGGGCACCATCGACGTGTGACGCCCGTGTACGCGCCGGGGCGCAGGGGCGCCGGGGCCGCCGGGGCCATCGGCCCGCGGGCTCAGCGGGTGGCGGGGAGCCAGCCGTCCTGCACCGCGTGGACCCCGGCCTCGAAGCGGCTGCGGCCGTCCAGGCGTTCCATCAGCTCGGCGGCGATGCGCCGGGCGGTCCTGGGGGAGACCCCGAGTCGTTTGGCGATGGACTCGTCGGTCAGTCCCTCCGCCAGCAACCGGACGACCTCCTTCTCCTGCCGCGTACGACCGCTGGTGTCGCGTACCGGAACGGCCCCCAGCGGGACGGCGGTGGCCCACGTCGACTCGAACAGCGCACACAGTGCGGTGACGGCCCCCGTGCCGTGCAGGACGACGGCGCCCGCATGCGCGTCGGCGGTGTTCACGGGCAGCACCGCGAGCCGCCGGTCCATGATGATCATGCGGACCGGGAGCGAGGAGGCGGTCCTGACCTGGCCGCCGCGCTCGCTGAGCCAGTCGACGTTCTCCTGGGTGGCCGGGTCGTTGCGGACGCTGTCCAGGCCTCACCCGCGCGGAGCAGACCGCCACCGCACGCAACCTGGTCGGCGTGGCCCCCCTCCCGTACCAAAGTGCCGCCTCGACCGTGAAGGCCGTCATCCGGGCCGCCGCCGAACGCCTCCCGGCCGACTGCCTGACCGCCCTCCACGACCGCCTGGCCGCCGCCATCCGCCCGGCTCTGGAGTCCCTGGCCCTGGGTCCGGTGACCGTCGCCCCCTGAACGGGCGCGGATGCAGAATGTGACCGGATATGTCTAGTTTGTGACATATGCCCGTCGGTCCTGGGCATCCGCTCCGTCTCGTCGAGGAAGGTCCCCCATGAAGCGTCTCCCGGTCATCGGCATGCTGTGCGTCACCATGGCGTTCGGCCTCACCGCCTGCTCCGACGACAGCGATTCGGCCTCGGAAGAGGCCACCGAGGCCGCCGCAGACCTGTGCTCCAGCCTCACCGAGCTCAAGGCCGACAACGCCAAGCTGAAGGCCTTGAACCCCGCCTCCGCGACCAAGGACCAGATCAAGGACGCCTACGAAGCGGTCCAGAAGGACTGGGACTCCGTGAAGAGCAACAGGGGCAAGATGAAGGACGCGCAGCGGGAAGCCGTGCAGGGCGCCGCCGAGGACCTCAAGAAGGCGTACCAGGACCTGCCGGGCGACACGACCGGCAAGGACGCGCGCACCACGCTCCAGCCGCAGATCCAGAAGCTGGAAGAGACCACGGCGGCCGCCTCCGCCGACCTCAAGTGCTGACAACCCCTCCCGCTGTCCCCCGGAGCTCGCGGCGCTCGTGGCGCTAGTGCGCCGCGGGCGCGGGCCCGGGCGGCAGTAGTTCGGTGATGACGAAGGCGACCACGGCGGCCAGGATCACGATGGGCATCATGGCGGAGCTGCCCAGGAGCAGGACCACGAGCACCACGCTGCTCACCGGCAGCCGCAGCGCGGTGGCCGAGGCCGCCGCCATGCCCGCCGCCATCGCCGGTACGACACCCAGCCCCGGCAGCGGCGAGAGCAGGACGCCCGCCGCTGCGCCGAGGAACAGCGCCGGGAACACGGGGCCGCCGCGCAGGCTGCCGAGGCAGAGCGCGTAGGCGGCGCCCTTCAACAGCAGGACGGCGAGCAGCGCGCCGACACCCCACGCCCGGGGGTCGGCGGCCAGTTCGGCGAGGGTGGCCTGACCGGAGGAGGCCACCTCCGCGGGTGAGCGGCCGGTGATCAGCGCGTAGAGGGCGGCGCAGGCCGCGGCGCCGAGGGCGCACACGACGGTCCGTACGAGCGGCCGCGCCGCGACGTACGCGGCGACCCGCCGGGCCACCGCCGGCAGCGGGTGCAGGACCACGGCGAGGGCCACGGCGATGGCCAGCGCCCAGAGCACGTCCGGCACGTCCAGGTGGGGGACCGGGGCGGACAGCCCGAGGGAGAGGTCGCCCGTCGCCAGGCCCGTCCAGCGGCCGAGTCCCGTGAACACCAGGGCTCCGACTCCGCTGGAGAGCAGCGCGGGGAGCATGACCGCGAACAGCTGCGGCCCGCCCACCCCCGCGACCTCGATGAGGAGAACCGCGGCGACCAGCGGATTGCCGAAGATCGCGGAGATGGCCGCCGCCGATCCGGCCGCACCCAGCAGGGCGACGCTCTGCGGGGTCGCCGGCACCTGCGCGAGATCCCGGAACAGCAGGGCCAGGCCGCCGCCCAGGGCGATCAGCGGGGCCTCCGGTCCCAGGACGGCGCCGAACGGCAGGCCGGCCAGGGCCGCGATGAGTACGCCGGGCAGCGCGGCCGACGAAGGGCCCGCGGTGTCCAGTCCGGAGGCGGCGAGGTGGCCGCCCCCGCCGGGCAGGTGGATGACGACCAGGCCGACCACGATTCCGGCGAAGAGCAGCAGCGGGAACGGCCACCACCAGGGCGGGACGTCCAGGCCCACGGCATGGGGGAGGTCCGCCCACAGCGCGTGCTCCAGCTCGTGCAGCAGGACGAGGAGCCAGAAGGCGGCGAGGGACACCGGGATGCCGATGAGCGCACAGAAGGCGAGCGCCTTGAGATAGCCGGGGCTGCGGAGCATGTGCCGCAGTACGTCCGCCTCCTGCGGCTGCGTCCCGCTGACCGGCGGGTCGGATCGAGCACGCGGCTCCGTCATGGGGTCCTTCCCTCCGGGGCTGATGAGAGTCCGTCGGCCGGGCCGGTCACGTCTCGTCCTCCGGGATCGGCGGGACCTCCCCACGCCTGCGCACCCCGATCCTGACCGCGCTGAAGAGGACCTTGGCGATGACGCCCACCAGGATCAGATCGAGGATCATTTGTGCGGTCGTCAGCGCACGGGCGACCTGCGTGACGGGTGCGATGTCCCCGAATCCCACGGTCGCGAACACCGTGACCGTGAAGTACAGCGCGTCGGTCCGGTTCAGAGACTCCGAGAACGAGTCCGGCACCTCCTTCGCGAGCAGGAAGTACGTCGCGGAGAACAGCAGCAGGAACAGCGGCAGGGCGGTGGCCAGTGCGCCGATGGCGCGCAGCCGCGGATGCTCCGCATGGCTGATGGCGGTGATCTCCCAGGCGACCAGGCTGCCGAAGAGGGCCAGGCCCACCACCAGCAGTACGAGGGTCACGTCGTCGAACCCGCGGTCCAGGGGAGCCAGGTAGTACAGCGCCGTGAGGAGGGCGGCCGAGCCCGCCGAGCGGAGCAGGTGCCCCACCAGCAAGCGGCGCGGCAGGCGGCCCGGCTCAGGCGGCAGCCGTGTGCGGTCTGCCATGTTCACCGGCCTCTGCTTCGGTCGCTCATGACAACTCCTCGCGCACAGAGTTCTACAGCCATTGCAGCATTCGGGTGAGCGCCCCGCACCTCTGCTGCGCGATCGGAGCCGGGCACGGACGGCTATCCGGCTTCCCGGGCCGCCCAGATCAGCGGATGGGTGTCACCCCCCGCCTGTTCCACCCACCGCAGCCGGTCCCGTAGCACTCCGTGACGGCTGCCCGGGCTCCGTTCCACCAGCCGGGTCAGCAGGGTGTGCATTCTGCGCAGTGCCATCGGGGAGCGGGCGGCGGCGAAGACGAGGTCGTCGACGGCCGTGCGGACGTACTCCTCCCAGTCGGGCACCGGCACCGTCACCCGCAACGCGCCGTCCTCGTCCGCGAAGTGGCCGCGGTCCAGGTCCCGGTCGGCGAGGCGGGCCAGCAGGTCTTCGACGCGGTCCAGGCAATCCACCGCCGTGGCCGGATCGTTGACGGCAGTGGAGAGCGCCCGTAGCGCGATGTCGACGAGCAGCCGGAACGGCAATTGCGGATCCTGGTCGAAGGTGCGCTCCGACCCCGTCACCATGGCGTCGCGCAGCACCCGTTCGGGCAGGTGACCGCCCGTCACCTCGGCGAGCACCATGCCCTGGGACACGGCCCGGCCCGGGGCGACGCGGAAGACGATCGAGCAGCCGTGCGCCTTCGCCGCGCCGACCAGCGTGGGTACGTCGATCTGCTGGACCACCACCCCCGGTCCCGACCAGCGAACGGTGGCGGCGTCGGTCGTCGCGGAAGGCGCCGCGCTGACCTCGTCCGGATCGTACGGCCGTTCGTACAGCGCATCGAACAGCCGGTGCGCGCGGGTGGCGATCGCGGTCAGTGAATGGGCGAGCTGGATCGATCTGAACGCTCTCGTCTGAAGGGTCCACATGAGGGCGAGCGCGACCAGCGAGAGCAGTATGGCGATGCAGGGGACGAGGAACGAGACGTCTCTGCGCGCGCCGATGGCCACCCCCGCGGTGATGCAGAAGACGAACACGCCGACGGTGAAGGCGAACGCCCGCCAGACGATCGGCTCGTCGCGGAAGAGGCCGAGGCGCGGTGTGAAGGTGCTGGCGGAGAACTGCACGACCAGGAACAGCATCGAGTAGATGATGCTCACCAGGCCGATGACGCCGAACCCGACGGTGAACAGGAGCGTCACCACGCGTCCGGATTCCACCCGGGGTTCCGCCGGGAGCAGCGGGGCGAGCAGGCCCAGCGCCAGTCCGACGACCGCACAGACGAGCTGCGACAGGTCTCGGCGCATCGCGCGCGTGCGCCGGTGGAACAGTGCCTCCCGCTGACGCCGTTCAGCCGAGCCGGACATCCAGCCTCCTCAACGGTCCCCGTGGACGCAGCGCCGGTTACGGATGCAATCACGAGAGCGTCGCCACCGAGCGGCGAAATGCCGGATACGGGCAATTCCGTCATTGTTCTCGTGGAGGGCGGTCGCAGCCGCCGCGAACCGCGCCCCGAGGCCCCTAGGAGTGTCACCGTGCAGGAAACGGAGGCCGGATCCCGGTGGCGGGCCGTCCGGGCCGTCCCCGGCTGGATGCGCAAACACACCCCGTTGCTGAGCCGGATCCTGGAGCAGCTCGCGGCCGTCAAGGTCCTGGACTGTGCGACCAGGCTGGCCGCGCAGGCCTTCCTGGGGGCGGTCCCCGCCCTGTTCGTGATCGGCGCCGTCGCCCCGGCCTGGCTCCAGGAGCAGCTCGTCTCGTCCATCCGTACGACGCTGGGGCTCACGGACGCTTCCCTGGACCAGGTCCGGTCGGTGTACTCCGCCACCGACGGCACGGCCACGGCGAGCACGGGCGGAGTGGGAATCCTGGTGACACTGCTGTCCGCGACCGCCTGCAGCCGCGCCCTGCAGATGACGTGCGAGCGCTCCTGGCACCTCCCCAAGGCCAAGGCCCGGCTGGCCGCCTGGCGGTGGCTGGCATGGCTCGCCGTCTGGCTGACCGCCCTGCTGTTCCAGGGGCCGATCCAGACCGCCTTCGACACCGGTCGGGCCGTCGGCTTCTTCCTCGGACTGGTCAGCGGCACGCTGCTGTGGTGGTGGACCCAGCACCTGCTGCTCGGTGGCCGGGTCCCGTGGCTGCCGCTGCTGCCCGGCGCGGTGCTGGCCGGGGTCGGTGAGCAGCTGCTGACCGTGGCGTCGAGGATCTACATGCCCCATGCCGTGGAGCGCAGCCTGCGGCAGTTCGGCAGTCTCGGCTCGGTCTTCGTCCTGCTGTCCTGGCTGATCATGCTGTTCGTCGTCATCACGGTCGCCATCGCCGTCGGCTACGTGCTGGCCCGCGAGCCGGTGCCGGCGCGCTGGCTCCGTACCCCGGCCGCATCCCCGGCCGCCTCCCCTGCACGGTCACAGCACTAGCGCTCCTCGGTGTGCGCTGCCCGGTCGGAGCCCCTCTCCCCGCCCCGGCCGTCGGCCGCCAGCAGCGCGAGTACGGCGAGCACGGCCAGCAGGATGACCACCAGGAGCAGGACCGTGAGCACCGTCGGGTGGTTCCACAGCGCGAACAGGAGCGCGAGGACGAGCAGCACGCCGGTGGTGACCCAGCGCCGGTGGGCATCCGCCCACACGCCGACACGGCCGGTGTGCACCCCGTGGGCGGAGCCCCAGCGCGCCGCGGAGTCGGCCGTGCGCTCGGCCTTGCCGCGCACGCCGCGCGGGAGCCGGCCGGCGCCGGAGAGGTAGGCGCCGAGCGCCACGACGACCCCGAGGACGATCGCGGTCCGGATGCTGACCTTCAGGAACCGCACCAGCGTGTCGAAGACCGCCGCTGCCGCCGCCGGGGACTGGACCTGCGCCGGGAGGTGGTCGAGGTAGTAGTGGCGTACGAGGGCCAGCCCGATGCCGAAGACGAGACAGGCGGCCGCCGCGCCGAGCGTCGTGGTCACCAGGGCCCGGCGACGGCGCCGGGCGAGCAGCACTCCGCCGGCACCGAGGATCACCGTGAGCACGGGCAGCCAGTCGCCGAGGACGTCGAGGAGGTGGACGGCGCCCCTGATCTTCCCCAGCTTGTCGGACTGGAAGAGCACCATCTGCTTGTTGACCTCGGGGATCTTCTCGGCAGGAGTGAGACCTGCCTTCACGAGGTCCTCTTTGACGTTCTCCACGGCCGCCCCGACGTCGAGGGTGACGGTGCCGCCGTCGACACCCACCGCGCCGCGGCCCTCACCGGTCAGCGCGTGCACCACCGCGGAGTGGGCGGCGCGGTTGGCGGTGGTCCAGACGGTTTCGAACCTGTCGCTCTCCACGAACCGGGTCGCCACCTTGGAGACGGCCGCGTCCGCGGCCGAGTCCAGCTGCGGGCCCAGCGCCTTGACCGCCGTTCCGACGCGGGGCGGCAGTCCCTGGGACTCGAGCCACTTCGCCAGGTCCGATGTGACCTGGGCGCCGTCGACCCGGACGTCGGCCGCCTCGGTGATGCGGTGCACGGCGGCGGCCTCGATGGCCGGGTTCGAGGCGAGCGGGGAGACCGTGGACACGTACCGGCCGGTGTCCAGCACGATGTCGTGCACCCAGACGGTGAGCAGGGAGACCGGCACGAGGATGCAGGTGAGCGTGATCAGCACGGCCGAGACCGCGCTCATCAACCTGGACCTCCGCCGAGGCGCGGACACCTCAGGCGCGGACACCTCAGGGGGCGGACCGGACGGCAGACTCATGGCACTCCCCGGGAACGACGGACGTTAACCCCGCTCCCGCCCATTGGACACATGCCGTCGCCGAATCCGCGCGTTCAGTTACGCCCACCGCGCGTGCACACCTGGCGGGCGGGCGTCGTCGTCACACTGCGGCCGGCGGATGGGGAGTTCCGCCGGCGCGGCGGTATTCGGCGTTGATGCGCTGGGCTTCCTCGAGCTGGTCTTCGAGGACGACGATGCGGCAGGCGGCCTCGACGGGCGTGCCCTGGTCCACCAGTTCCCGCGCGCGGGCGGCGATGCGCAGTTGGTAACGGGAGTAGCGGCGGTGTCCGCCCTCTGAGCGGAGCGGGGTGATGAGGCGCGCTTCGCCGATGGCGCGGAGGAAGCCCTGGGTCGTACCGAGCATGGCGGCGGCCCGGCCCATGGTGTAGGCGGGATAGTCGTCGTCGTCGAGACGGCCGTCGAACGAATCGTGTGCGGTCATTGAACCTCTCTGTGGAACGCGTCGAGGGGCCCTGGTGCCGTACGGCACCAGGGCCCCGAAGGAACTGCTACACCATCTGTCGGCCCTCGTGCTGCGCCGACCTTCTGTTTCCGCGGACCTGGCCTGAAACGGGCCGGGGGCGCGGGGATCGCGGTTGCTTGACCGGAGACCACCTCACTATCGATGTCCTGCGGTACCCGGGCTCAGACCTACGGCCCGGGCGATCCTGATGGCGGTCAACTCCTCCGTTCTTTCCCTCTGGTTCGATCACTTCGGTACTGCGGAACTGCGTACTGCTGCACTACTCCTGGCAGCCCCTGATCACTGCGGGCCACCCCGTCCGGTCGCCAGTCCCGTCGCCGTCCTGCAACAACCCTGGCTTCGGTACTCCACCACCGGACCGTCCTGCGCACTGCGTGTACCGGTGCCCGGCAGTTCGTCTCTCCGGGCCTTGCTCGATCTCGGCTACAAGAGAAACCATAGCCACGCTGCAAGCGAATGTCTACTGTGGCCGTCATAGGTTTTCGCGTGTTCGACGAGAAGGTATTCGGACTCGAACGCGACCCGTGTCCGGGCTCAGGAGGCGGCGGTCTGCGGCTGCCGCAGTTCTGCCCGGCCGAAGAGGAGCGCGTAGCCGCCCGGGAGCCGGTCGAGGACGCGGGCGAGGAGGTCGGGCCCGGCCAGACGGGCGACGACGGCGAGTACGGCGCCCGTGTCCCAGCGCGTGGTGGCCGGCGTGGCGCCGGTGCGCGCGGCCAGGTCTTTGACGAAGCCCCAGCCGGTGAGCTGTTCGGTGTCGGGAACCTGTGCGGTCAGGGTGAGGGCGGCCTCGACGGGCAGGCACTGCGCGAGGTCGACGCGTTCGTCTCCGGTGACCTGGCGCCCGAGGGCGGCGAGGACGTTGCGGACGGCTTCCGCGGCTCGTTCGCGGGAGGGGTAGGCGCCTTCGAGGCGCACGCGTTCCAGCATCTGGTCGAAGGTCATGACGATGGTGGACCGGTCCGGTCGAGATGGGACGTGCATGGTGCTGCGGTTGCCTTCCTCTTCGCATGGGTGCTGCGGAGGGCAGGGTGCCGGAGGGGGATCGGGTCCCCGCCCTCCGCCGCCGGGGCGGGCCGGTCAGCCGGAGATCTGCTTGCGGCCGGACTCGGCGCCGATGGTGACCTTGCGGGGCTTGGCGCGCTCGGCGATGGGGATCCGCAGGGTCAGGACACCCGCGTCGTAGTCGGCTTCGATGCGCTCGGTGTCGAGGGTGTCGGCCAGCATGATCTGGCGGGAGAAGACGCCGAGGGGCCGCTCGGAGAGCTCCATCTGCACGCCGTCGGACTTCCCCGAGGGCCGGCGCTCGGCCTTCACCTTCAGCATGTTCCGCTCGACGTCGATGTCGATCGCCTCGGTGCTCACTCCGGGGAGGTCGAAGGCGATCACGTACACATCGCCCTGGCGGTAGGCGTCCATCGGCATCACGGACGGCTTCGACCATGTGCCCGACGTCCCCGACAGCTGCTGGACGATCCGGTCCATCTCGCGGAAGGGGTCAGTGCGCATCAACATCGCGAAACACCTCCAGTTGGTTCAGGCAGGAACTGCCAATGCGCTTCAACGTGCCTCTGTTGTAACATGTCATCGAAACGATGACAAGCAAGACGTCATCTGGAGGATGACAAAGCGACGGAGTGCGCCATGAACAAGTCCGAGTCCCGGCCCAATACCGGGTCCGAGCCCGGGTCCCACCCCGGGTCCACGTCCGGATCGGTGTCCGCCCACCCGGCCGCGCGGGTCCCCCTCCTTGCCGCCGCCGCGGCTCTGGAGACCATCGGCCAGGCCGTAAGGGACGCGCAGCAACCCCCCGCAGCAGCGTCGACGGCGACCGCGGCGGCGCCCGAGCCCGAGCCGGGCCCGCACCTGGCTCTGGCCGCCCTGGTGATGCTGCGCGAGGTCCGCGAGCAGCTCGCCGGCTGGGAGAGCGGACTGATCGCGACCGCCCGCGACCAGGGCGCGAGCTGGGCCGACCTCGCCGGACCCCTCGGGGTCGCCAGCCGTCAGGCTGCCGAACGCCGCTACCTGCGGCTGCGGCCGGGAACGGCCGGAAGTACCGGCGAGGAACGCGTCCAGGCCACCCGCGACCTCCGCGCCGCCGAGCGCACCGTGACCGCCTGGGCGCGTGACAATGCGGCCGACCTGCGCCGACTCGCTGGTCAGGTCACCTCCCTCACCGACCTGCCGGCCGGCGCCGAGGGCGCCGTCGGCGACCTGAACCTGGCCCTCGCGGACAACGACGCCGCCCGGCTCATGCGCCCCCTGACCGACTCCCGCCCCCATCTGCGGCCCGAGGACGCCGAGCTCGCCGAACGCATCGACGCGTTGACCCGACAGGCCGACCAGCTCCGCCAGGACAGCCACCACCAGCGCAGCACGTAATCCGCACCCGCCGACATCGACCCGCCGACATCGACCCGCCGACATCGGCCCGCCAACCATCGACCCGCCAACGGGCGTCGAGGAGCCACGCCCCCTCTCCAAGGAGTGACCCACCATGGCCGAACACCCTCCCCGGGAGGCCGGCGGCGCCGACATCGCCGTAGAGGTCCTGGACCACGCCGTCGCGGTCCGGCCCACCGGCGAGCTCGACATCGAGACGGCACCCTCCCTGCAGCTCGCCCTCACCGAGGCGCTCTCCCACGCCTCCCCGGCCAAGCCCTTGGTGGTCGACTGCACCCGCCTCGCCTTCTGCGACTCCTCGGCGCTCAACGCCCTCCTCGGAGCGCGACGCGCGGCAGAGGAGATCGGCACCGTCGTCCGCCTGGCGGCTGCCAACAGCCAGCTCCTGCGCCTCCTTGAGATGACCGGCACCCTGCCGCTCTTCCCCATGGACCAGGACCCGCCGACTCCTGGCCGCTTCCCGACGGGATGCCCCGACGGCCTTCCCCGCTAGTGCTGTGCGGGCGGCGATCGGCGTACGGCGTAGGCGGGGTCGCCTTTCCGGGCCAAACACCCGTCACGGTGGAGGCGCGCCCTGAAGCACCGGGTACACGGCGTCAGGGCGGCCGGCCGCGCCGCCCGATACACCGATGCCGAGGAGGACCCGGTGGACGGGATCGTGCTGCTCAAGGAAGACCACAAGACGGTGGAGAAGCTGTTCAAGCAGTTCGAGAAGGCCGGCGACGACGCGCACGCCGAGAAGCGGAAGATCGCCGACAAGGTGATCGACGAACTCACCACGCACACCTGGATCGAGGAGAAGATCTTCTATCCGGCCGCCCGGGAGGCCGCTCCCGACACCAAGGACCACGTCCTCGAAAGCGTCGAGGAGCACCACGTCGTCCTGTGGATGCTCTCCGAACTCAAGGGCCTCGACCCGCGCGACGAGCGGTTCGACGCCAAGATGTCCGTCCTCATGGAGAACGTGCGCCATCACGTCGAGGAGGAGGAGAAGGAGTGGTTCCCCGACGTCCGCAAGGCCATGGGCCGCAACCGCCTCACCGAACTCGGCGAACAGATGGAGCGGGCCAAGAAGAAGGCCCCGGGCGACCCCCTCGCCGTCCCCAGCGCCGGCCAGTAACCCAGTGTGGCCCGGACTCGAAGAGTCCGGGCCACGGTCACTGGGGCACTCAGGCGGGGCGCCCGCCGAAGGGGGCGCCGGTGCCGTAGTAGGTGCCCAGCTCCTCGCGATATCCGGCGTTGCCGAGGTGCTGGTCCCGGTGGAACTCGGGAGCGTCCTTGATCTGGCCCTTGGTGCGGTCGACGAAGATCTTCCGCTCCTCCGGGTCGATGCTGACGACGGTGCTCGCCGGCAGCAGGACCTCCTTGCCGAAGATCCAGACCCCCGTGTCGACCACCAGGTAGGCGTCACCGACCTCGTCGGAGTGCTTGTCCACCTTGCCGATGCCGCCGTCCGTTGCCTCGACCTTGTAGCCGGTCAGGTCGGTACCGGCCAGGTGGCCCGAGGTCGACTTGTAACTCCACACATGCTCAGTCACGCGAAAACAACTCCTTCGCTAACAAGGGGCAACGAGCTCGAATCGCCGTCACGCCATTGCGTCTTTATGTCGTTATGCCGTTATGCCGTTACGCCCGTCATGCCGAAACTCGGTGGACTACCAGCGGTACCAGCGGCTATTGCCACCCGCGGGCCGGGCGACGAAGCCGACCAGCCACACCACGAGCACGATCACCGCGATCCACCACAGGGCTTTCAGCGCGAACCCCGCGCCGAAGAGGAGCAGGGCCAGCAGAAGAACGAGAAGCAGGGGAACCATATGAATCAACCTCCGAAGTCGCGGTTGCCCCTGCCCTCCGACTTCAAACGCCTGAACTCGCGGGCCGCTCCCCAGCGTTCCGGCGGGACGGGACAAACATCTGCGGCCGCCTTCGTCTACGGCCTCTCGGCGGCCTGGCGGAGCAGGTCGATCGGCCGGTCGACGGCCGGCGGCCTGTCGGGATCACCCCCGCCCCACGGTCTTCCCCGCGACGCTGACCTCGCGCAGCCCCCGGCTGTCGGGTGCGTGCACGATGACCTGCGGCCGCCTCGTTCCATCCTCTGCAAGAACGCCGCCACATCGGCGGGGCCTTCTCGTACTCGCTCGGGTCCCGTTCCGCGAGTAGGCCGCGAGCCATGCCGTCCCGTGTCGCGGAGTTGGCGACAGGCGTCTGCGAGCAGGGCTGACGCTGCTGGTTACGCGGCTCGGGCGCAGCGCCAGCGGGCTTGCCCGAGCGCCGGCGGACATTGATGTTGCTGCCTCGCCCAGTGATGCAACTACTCCAGGACGTAGACGAAGGCCCCGCCAGCCAGCTCACGGCCATTCACCGACGTTGCGTGTCAACGATGGTCGGCGTGGTTGCGGCACTCGCTGCCGCCGCGATGACAGAGGCGGGCGTCTGATCTTTCCCTAGCCGGACAGCCGCTGACCGTGAACGGCCAGGAAGTGTCGCATGAAGTAGACATGATGTGGCTGCTCGAGTAGTCTGCATCCCATGCATAAGCGAGTTTTACTCCGTGAACTGCGGCAGGTAGCCGCAGACAAGGGGGTGGATCTCGTGTTCGTGAGGCAGGGATCGCGCCACGAGGTGTATGCGATCAACGACGTGCTCCTGCCTGTCCCGCGACACAGTGAGATCGCCAAAGGGCTGGCTCTGGATCTGATCCAGAGGGCAAAGGAGGCTTGATCGACACGGGGGATGCCGACTGATACTCGGCATCCCCCACCGATCAGCCTCTCACCAGTTCGGCGATCTGAACAGGAAGGGAAGGAGAAATGGGCGACAAGCTTACGTATGACGCGACTGCGGTGCATGACGGAAAGTACTGGATTGTCCAGGTAAAGGGCCTTCCAGCGAACCGCGCCGGAATCACTCAAGGCCGGTCTTGGTCCGAAGCGGAAAGGATGACGAAGGACGTGGTAGCACTGCTACTGGACGTTCCAGAGGAATCATTCGACATTGCGCTGAAGCCAGCCGACCCCAAGATGGCCGAGGCTGTTTCCAGGGTTGAAAAGACCCGGGAGGAAGCTGAGCGCGCGGCTGCAGTGGCGCTGGAAGCACTCCAGGAAGCTGCACGGCTCCTTACTGAAGAGGTAACAGTCAGGGACGCGGGCGCCATGCTTGGGGTTTCGCACCAATACATCGCGAAGCTAGCTCCGAGGAAGTAGAAGTAGCAAGGCCATGAGGTCCCCGTCAGAGTTGGACGGGGACCTCACTTTGTGTGTGCCGAAAGTCGGGCGCTTCAGCCGTGCTCCTCCTCGTCGGCCTCCATGCGCCGGATTCCCTCGTGCGTGAGGGTGACCATGGCTGGAGTGTTGCCCGGTTCCCAGTCGACGCTGATCAGCCCTTCGCCCGCCAGGTAGGTGCAGGCGGCGGCCAGATCCTGCTCCTGCACGTGCAGGTCGCGCTGTAGCTGAGCTCCGGTGATACCGAGGAGCCGGTTGCCTTCGACTGCTTCGTACAGGACCCGGAGCACCTGTTCGCGGTAGGTCTTGCGTTCGCGCAATGTCGCCATGACCGCGTCCTCTCGGGTGCGGGGTGGGCTCCCGGGCTGCGGGCTGTCAGATCTCGTCGGAGTGGGTGCCGCTGCCGGCCAGGGTCCTGCTGGTGGCCAGCCAGGAACGGACGGGGCCGGCGGGTGTCGCCGTGTCCACGGTGAGGTGGAGGCGGGTGTCGCCGTCGACGCCGGGGTAGCTGCGCTGTTCCGTTCCGGCGAAGCAGTAGCGCAGTGCCTCCGCGACCGCGCGGGCGGCTTCGGGGGTGTGCGCGGTGATCCGGACCTCGGCGTGTCCGGGGGACGGCAGTGTGTGCGTCTCTCTGTACTTCACGTCGGCCTGGTCCCTTTCGTGGTGGGCGGAGTCGGCGGGGTGGCCCCGGTCAGTCGGAAGGCCCGCTCCTTACGGGTCGGCACCCGTGCGGTGGGCTCGACGACTGGTGCCGTCCGGCTGACCGGGAGGCTTCGGGAGGGGGTCGCTGAAGTGGTAGGCCGCGATCCGCGCGTCGTGCTGCGCGTTGAGCAAGTGGATCAAGCGCATTCCGATGCCGGTCATGAGGACGATCGCTGCGATGAGGACGAGGGTCTCCACGGAGCTCACCTCCACGTGCTCGAGGGCGACGGGACGGCCTTTCGGTCCATCCGGTTCCCGAAGGGGGACATGCAGGCCCCTCCCTCGCTCTCCCAGGAGGCCTCCCGGCGTCGGGCGTCCCGGACGCCGCGCCCGATGACGGATTCGTTGGCCATCAGGACGCCGGCGGTGAGGACGCTGCCCGGGACGGCGGCGGAGGCCATCAACCGGGCCGCGGCCGCGGGCCCCGTCTCGGGCGGGACCACCAGCAGGTCCCAGCGGCCGACGGTGTAGGAGAGCAGGATCAGCTTGTCGGGGTCCTGTTCGTTGAACCAGCCCACGTGCACGGTGCGCCCGCCGACGGGAACCGTGTGCGGGATGACCGGCCAGCGGGCCGGGTTCACGCTGACGCGGGTGATGCGCCCCCACGGCTCGTCCAGAGCGGCGGCGAGGGCGGGGAGCTCGGCTTCGAGGTCACGCGAATACGGCCACCACGCACCGTCCAGCTGACCTGCGAGCATGCTGTTCCGCGTGAGGGACAGGCGCGCCGGCCGCGTAGGGGCACGCGCCCCGTCGCCAGCGCGGTCAAGGGTCGTGGTCATATCGCGGACCCGTCCCCGGGCCGTTCGAGAACGGCCCGGTGCAGTGATCGCCGGAAACGACGTCCGCGTGGGAGCGGGTGTGCGAAATACTCCCGGTATCTCCACGGTACTCCGGTTCATCGGTCCCGGAAGCTGTTCTGACCAGGTGCTTTCCGTCAGCGATGGTGAGGTCGCAGAGCGATGCGGTCCCCGGCCCCCTCTGGGGGGCGGGCGGGGTACCGTGAAATGACGGAGGCACTCCGCCGCTCAACCGCCTTCCCGAAGCCGCTGCCGGCGCCGGACGGGGTGTCGCCACACCGCGAGACAGGCCACACCGCGAGACAGGCGAACCACCATGGCCGCATCCGACACCCCCGCTCCTTTGAAGCTCCTTCCTGACGCGATCCACCACGCGGTCAAGCCTGGTGCTGCCCTCCTCCGGCTGGAGACCACGCACTCCCGCCAAGGGGTCCTCGACGGTGCCTGGTGGCCGCGCTCCAGGAACGTCGCGACGGAGCTGCCGGCCCTGATCACGGCACTGACCGTGCACCTCGGGCCCATCACGCGGGTCGGCCTGGACGCCTGCGCCTGGCAGGACATCCCTACCCGCCTGGTCATCGACGACCAGGTCGTGCACCTGGACTCCGATCCGGTCGGCGACGACACCGTCCTCATCACCCGCGGCGACAACGACCACTTCGCGCTGCTGGTGGTTCCCCCGGACACCGCCGCCGATGCCGCCCGCGTGGCGATGGCCCGCGCCGTCCGCGCCGACAACATCACCCAGGCCGCTCAGATGCTCGTCGCCACCGCACCCGAACCCGCGGACGGCGCCGCCGCCGACCCGGCAGCTCGATCCTGAAGCCTCAGCGGCCGAGGAACCGTTCGACAGCCGCGGCGACGGCCTCGGGAGACTCGCCGGGATTCTTCGCGGCCCCGGCGAACAGCTCCCACATCTCGCCCTCGACCGGCAAACCGGACGCGGGAACGCGTAGCTGAACGCGTCCCCGTTCACGTGCTCGCGCAGCGGGTCGAAGCTCGACCGGTCGCCGAACCAGTTGCGCAGCAGGAGGACTCGTACGGAGCCGGTGCCGATCGCGTACGGCCGGCGGTCACCGGCGGCAAGTCTTGCGATCCCCGTCGGGCGATGGCAACGCGACACCCCGCGCGGCGGGCGTTCGCCGTCGAGCCGAACCCGCGGAGCGGGGAGAGGGGTTGCTGCCGGGTGCAGCCGCAAGGGAAAGGGGTGGCGGGACCGGTCGGGGGGACGGGACGAGCGGCGAATAGAATCGGCTTCCATGTCGAAGCCTGACGAGCTGCTCGTTGACGTCGCCGCGCTGGTGGAGTCCGGGCGGAGCAATCAGATGTCCCTGACCGTGGTCACCGGTGGCGCTGTCATCACCGGTCGGCTGGCTCCCGAAGCCGTGTGGAGGCAGCGGGTGTCGGAGGTCCTGACGGACTCGGCCCGCCTGGGCGAGTTCTCCGCCATCTTCACCGCCACGACACGGGAGGAAGGGCCGCCCACGCACCTGCACTTCCATGTGGCCCGGATCCTTCAGGGCACGGTGGGGATCCCGGAGACGGGTGGGATGTACCGCGTCTCGATCGCGGACGTCAGCGCCTGGACGATGGGCGACTTCAGCTACTCCGACCACTGAGCCGGCGCTGCGCAGAGCAACCCCCCCGGCACGCGGGAGGGCCCGACCGGCGCGTGCCGGTCGGGCCCTCCTCGCTGCTGCTCGGGTGTCGGCCCGCGCCCTTCCCATCCGTCAGACGGCCAGACGGCCAGACGGCCAGACGGTCAGACGGCCACGGGGATGCCGAGCATCGCGGAGGCCTGCTGGAGCGGGCTGAGGACGCGCGTGGGCGCGGCGGCCCGGGGAAGGCCGCGGCAGGTGAAGCCGAGCTGGGTCATGGCCCGGAGGACTTCGCCGACGCTGAAGTCGCGGCGGTCCTGGCGGGTGATCACCTGGCCGACCTGCTTGACGGGGTAGGTGCGGCGACCGATGATCACGGACTCACCGATGACCTGCTCGGGCTTGATGCCCTTCATCGATTCCAGGACGCCGCTCTTGGTCAGGTCGAACGGGAAGCGGGCGATGACGCAGCGCATGATGCCTCACAGGGAGAAGAGGTGAATGGTCTGACCGCGGTGAGGTGGTTCAGCGTGCGAGGGCGAGGACGCCCAGACCGCTGCCGTGCTCGTCGACGACGGGCAGGGCGTCGAGCCGGCGGTAGCGCATCGCGTGTTCGGCCTCGGCCATCGTGGTGAGCGGCGAGGTGAACGGGCCGCGGTCGCCGAGGACGTCGCGCAGCCTGACCCGGTCCGTGTACGCGTCGCTGTCACGGATGGCGGCGAGCTGGGCCTGGGTGACCAGTCCGGTGCACAGACCGTCCTCGTCGCAGACGAGCAGATGTCCCGCGTGGGCACTGGTCATGACGGACAAGGCCACTTCGACCGTCATGTCGTCGCAGATCTGCGGGCCGGCCGCCTCCATGGCATCGTCCACCGTCCGGTGCACGGGGTTGGCGTTCGCCGAGCGGGGCTGCATCTGGACCAGCGTCAAAACGTGCCTCCTGCAGAGATGGGTCAGTTTTCTGATCAAGTGGGTGCTCAGGCCGCCGCATCGAAGGCGGACTGCCGCACGCTCACGCGCCGGGCAGCCGAAGCGGGACTGCGTCGACCGCGGGAGGCGGCGCTGCGCTTGGGCCGCTCGGACACCGGAGCGGTGATGGTGACGGGTATGCCGGAGGGGGCCTGGGCGCCGGTGATGCGGCGGAGCGCTTCCTCGCCGGAACGGACCTGGGTGGTCTGGGGGACGATGCCGGCGGCGGCCATGAGGCGGGTCATGTCGCGGCGCTGGTTGGGGGTGACCAGGGTGACGACGCTGCCGGACTCGCCGGCGCGAGCGGTGCGGCCGCCGCGGTGGAGGTAGTCCTTGGGGTCGGTCGGCGGGTCGACGTTCACGACGAGGTCGAGGTTGTCGACGTGGATGCCGCGGGCGGCGACGTTCGTGGCGACGAGCACGGTGACGTGCCCGGTCTTGAACTGGGCCAGGGTGCGGGTCCGCTGGGGCTGGGACTTGCCGCCGTGCAGGGCGGCGGCGCGGACACCGCTGTTGAGGAGGTCCTGGGTGAGGCGGTCCACGGCGTGCTTGGTGTCGAGGAACATGATCACCCGGCCCTCGCGAGCGGCGATCTCGGTGGTGGTGGCCTGCTTGTCGGCGCCGTGCACGTGCAGCACGTGGTGTTCCATCGTGGTGACCGCACCCTGCGAGGGGTCCACGGAGTGGACGACCGGGTCGGTGAGGTAGCGGCGGACCAAGAGGTCGACGTTGCGGTCCAGGGTCGCGGAGAACAGCATGCGCTGGCCTTCGGGGCGTACCTGGTCCAGGAGTGCGGTGACCTGCGGCATGAAGCCCATGTCGGCCATCTGGTCGGCCTCGTCGAGGACGGTGACGGCGACCTGGTTCAGCCGGCAGTCGCCGCGGTCGATGAGGTCCTTGAGGCGTCCGGGGGTGGCCACGACGATCTCGGTGCCGTTGCGCAGGGCGTTGGCCTGGCGGCCGATGGGCATGCCGCCGACGACGGTGGCCAGGCGCAGCTTGACGGCCCGGGCGTAGGGGGTGAGGGCGTCCGTGACCTGCTGGGCGAGTTCCCGGGTGGGGACCAGGATCAGCGCCAGGGGCTGGCGGGCCTCGGCGCGCTGTCCGGCGGTGCGGGCCAGGAGCGCCAGGCCGAAGGCGAGGGTCTTGCCGGAGCCGGTACGGCCGCGGCCCAGGACGTCGCGGCCGGCGAGGGAGTTCGGCAGTGTCGCGCCCTGGATCGGGAACGGCACCGACACCCCCTGGGTGCCGAGCGCGGCCAGCAGCTCCGCGGGCATGTCGAGATCGGCGAACGCCTCGACCGCGGGCAGCGCGGGAGTGATCGTCTTCGGCAGGGCGAACTCACCCTGCACCGCGGCGGGTCGCCGGCCGTAGCCGCCCGAGCGGCTCGGAGCTCCGGAACGGCTCGGGGCGGCTGAAGCGAAGCGGCTGCCTCGGCCCGAACCGGATCCGGAGCCGGAGCCGAAAGCGGGGGCGCCGGTGCGGCCGCGGGTACGAGAGGAGCGGTTGTTCGTACGTGTGGGGTTCATTCAGAACCTTCCTTGATACGGCACGTATCAAGGAATTCCCGCAGCGGAAGAGCAGCGCGGGGAATCACAAGAACGGGCCGAATTGAATGCGAAAGCGAACTTGGCCCACGGGGAATCCGTGTCGGCGCAAGCGCTGAAATGGTGATGTCACACGAAGCGGGTGACATCCCTGAAGATCTTGTTCCCGCAGGTGAAATCACTGTGGGAATTGCGTGCAGCTGGGGCCCGCACCCCGAGGGATGCGGGCCCCAGCTACAAAGTGCGCGTCAGCGTCAGGCGAGAACGATGTTCTCGGCCGTCGGGCCCTTCTGACCCTGCGCGATGTCGAAGGTGACCTTCTGGCCTTCGAGCAGCTCACGGAAACCCTGGGCGGCGATGTTCGAGAAGTGGGCGAACACGTCAGCGCCGCCACCGTCCTGCTCGATGAAGCCGAAACCCTTTGCCGCGTTGAACCACTTCACGGTGCCAGCAGCCATGTCATATCTCCTTTGGGGCAGTACACCGGCATCCGTACTGTACGGACACCGTGTCGCCGCGATGATGCCCCGCCCGGAGAATGACCGGGAAATATAAAGCGCTTCCATGGGGCCCGGGAGCCGGCTGGAGGAGCTTGAAGTTTTTGGGTACCAAAACTGCAACCGAGATCGACAGTAGCACGCCGCAGTGCCTTGTGTACGTTAAATATTTCCACCCTGTGCGCGGCGGTAAAAACTCTCCCCGGGGGATCCATTAAACTCTCAGACCGCGGGCACAGATATTGATTCACCCCGACTGCAGCGTTTCGCGAGCAAGGACACCCACCAGCCGCGACGTGTGCACTCCCTCGGAACGTGGGCCCACGGGGGCCGGCAGCGCGCAGGGGCGCAGGGGGTCCAGCGGAGACCGGTGTGGGAGCCCAGGTGCCCGTGCTGACCGCTGCTCGCCGCTCCGAGGGGCCTGTATGGGGCACGGGCACGGGCTCCGGCCACGGGCTCCGGCGCGGGCCACAACGGCCCCGGCACATTCACACGCCGGGGCCGCCCTTCCGGGCCGCCGCACGTGAGAGTGCATTGACCCACCTATCAGGCTATGCCTGTTGGGAGGCTTCGGCATCAGGGGCAGGGCTGCGGCTTGCCGGAAGGCGTAGAGCTTCGGGACCCGGAAGGGCGGGAGGGTGATCGTCCGCGCTGGCATATTACGCAGAAACATGCAATTGAGTGCTGCAATACCGGAGCAATTTTCGATTGTCCCGGTCGCCTCGAGAAGGTATTCGGATCTCTGCTAATTTGAACCTAAAAATATGGTCGGTCGGGTGAGGGCGATGCGAAATCAGACCCTTTTTTGCCCGGCGTGAATCGCCGTGCACAATGCGGAGTCAAGGCGGATCCGGCAGCGCTGCCGTGGCAGTCTGTTCGCCAGTGCAAGATTCTTTTGGAGCGGAGGTACGCGTCCCGTGGGCGTCACTGTGAATCCCACCGTCAGCAGACGCCGGCTGGGGTCGGAGCTGCGTCGGCTTCGGGAGATCAGCGGAATGACGACGCAGCAGGTGGCGGAGCGCCTGCTGATCTCCCAGCCCAAGATCAGCCTGCTGGAGAACGGCCGCCGCCTCATCAAGCCGCGGGACGTGCGCGATCTCTGCATGCTGTACGGAGTCCAGGACCAGCGGCGTATTGACCACCTGATGCAGCTGGCCAAGGAATCGGGTCAGCAGGGCTGGTGGAATTCATACGCCGACATCCCGTACGGCGCCTACATCGGCCTGGAGGCCGAGGCGGCCGCGATCCGGTTCTACGAGCCCATGGTGATCCCCGGCCTGCTGCAGACTCCCGCCTACGCACGGGCTGTCATCGCAGGAACGATCCCTCGCGTCACTGCCGAACAGGCCGCCACACGGCTCCAGGTGCGGCTGCGGCGCCAGGGCCGGCTGGATGCCCCGCGCAACCCGCTGCGCTTATGGGCCGTACTGGACGAATCGGCGCTGCGGCGCGTCGTGGGCAGCCGCGAGGTCATGCGCGAACAGCTGGACCATCTGAGTCACCTCAGCGCCCAGCCGCACATCACCCTGCAGGCTCTCCCTCACGATGTGGGTGCGCACCCGGGGGTCTCGGGACAGTTCGCGCTGCTCGAATTCGCCGACGCCGCCGATGTGAGCGTGGTGTATCTGGAGAGGTTCACCAGCGACCTCTATCTGGAGAAACGATCCGACGTGCGGCTCTACAGCGACATGTATGCGCACTTGCAGGCCCGGGCGCTGGGGCCGGAACGTACGCGGCATTTCATCGACGAAGTCGTCCAGACGTACGGCCGCCGTACGGAATCCCGGTCTGACCTGCGCCGGCCGGGGCAGGGAGTTCAGCGCGTGCAGGCGACCCGTCCCCCGATGTCCTGACGGCGGGTCCGTCAGCCGCCGCACTGAGCCCCTGGACGACGAGTCCAGGGGCTCAGCTGCCGAGCGGCCGTCAGGGCGTTCCATGTGCGTGACCGAGTTCCGGCCCCGGCCTCCGATGGGTCAGGGGTGTGAGGCGGTCACGGCCGCGATGGGCTAGTCCTGTCGAGTCGCCGTACGCCGGACTCTCTTCATGGTGAAGAGGACCGAGCCTCCGATGAATGCGAGTGCGGCTGCGGAGGCGGCCATGATGCCGGGCCCGCTGCTCGCCTGGTCCGCGGCGAGTGCGGTCGACGCTCCCTGCGGCTGCTGGCGGGTGGCGGCGTTCACGTGGGCGAAGTTGACGCTCTTGGCCGCGTGGCCGGCGCCCAGGGGGCCCAGAACGCCGTCGAGGTTGCCCGGCAGGAAGCTGGTCCACGGAGGCTTGCCGTGGCCGTCGTGACCGTGGCCGGGTCCGCCGTCGTCGGGCCCGTCGTGCCCGTGGCCGGGACCGCCGTCGTCGGGTCCGTCGTGGTCGTGGTCGTGGCCGTGCTCGCCGTTGTCCTCGTCCCCGTCGTCGTGACCGTGGCCGGGTCCGCCCTCGTCGTGGTCGTGGTGCCCGTGGCCGTGGTCGCCGTGGTCGCCGCGGTCACCCTTTTCGCCCTTGTCCCCGCGCGGCCCCTTGGGCCCTGCGGGTCCGGCGGGCCCTGCGGGTCCGGCAGGCCCTGCGGGTCCCGCAGGTCCGACGGGTCCGGGGCTGCCGACGGGTCCGGGGCTGCCGACGGGTCCGGGCGAGCCGACGGGTCCGGGGCTGCCGACGGGTCCGGGCGAGCCGACCGGGCCGGGGCTGCCGGTCGGACCAGGAGCGCCGGGGGAGCCGGGGGCACCGGGGGCACCGGGGGAGCCGTTAGGGCCGGGGGAGCCGGGGGCACCGGGGGAGCCGTTAGGGCCGGGAGCGCCGGTCGGGCCGGGGCTGCCGGTCGGACCAGGAGCGCCGGGGGAGCCGGGGGCACCGGGGGAGCCGTCAGGGCCGGGAGCGCCGGTCGGACCAGGGCTGCCGGTCGGACCAGGTGCGCCGGTCGGACCAGGTGCGCCGGTCGGTCCGGGCGAACCCGTCGGTCCGGGCGAACCCGTCGGTCCGGGCGAACCCGTCGGTCCGGGCGAACCCGTCGGTCCGGGAGGACCCGTCGGACCCGTCGGTCCCGGCGAACCCGTCGGTCCGGGAGGCCCAGGCGGGCCAACGGCGCAAGCCGCCCTCGTAATGGTGTTGTTGTCCATGGTGACCGCGCCGTTGCGCGCGAGGGCGCGGCCTTCGATCACGGCGCTGTTGTTCAGCGTGATGGACGTCAGGGCCAGGATGTTGCCCTTGAACTGGGAGGTCGTGTCGATGGTGGCGGAGCTGCCCACCTGCCAGAACACGTTGCAGGCATTCGCGCCGTTGATGAAGGCCACGACGCTCGCCGGAGCTGTGATCAGCGTCGAGGGGATCTGGAAGATGAAGACGGCGTCGGGGTTGTTCTGGCCGTCGAGAGTGACCGTTCCGGTGATGTTCAGCGTTGACGAGGCCGTGTAGACGCCGGGCGCCAGCGTTTGTCCGCCGATGTCGGCCGAAGTGGCGGTGCCGGGTCCACGGCTTGCCGCGTCGTTGTAGGCGACGACGAGGTCGGACTTCGCCTGAGCGGCGGCGGCATCGGTGATGTGCTGCGTTCCGTTGACGATGCCGGGCGGAAAGCCGGTCACCGCTGTGCCCGGGTGGAGCCCCAGGTCTCCGTTGATGATGGTGTTGTTCGTGTTGGTGATCGTTGAACCGGCCAGGACCGCGTAGTTGGTGGCGGTCCCCAGCCCCACAGGGGCTTCCGCGGCCTGAGCGGAGTACGGGATCAGAGTGGCCACCGCGAACAGCGCGGCGGGGAGCAGGAAGATGGCTCCCCGTTTGAACAGATTGCGTCTAGGCCTTCTGTCGGGTGGATCCGACTGAATGGCATCCAATGCCATAGCGGGACCTTTCTGTTGCTTCGAGCCTCAGTCCTCCCGAAGGGGAATCCCGGGCGCCCATGACGGTCGCTGGCCAGGGCGGCGGCCCCCCACCTGCGATCCCTCGTGCAGGCTCACCCTGGGCGGGGGCCGCCGAGCGGCTCCCTGCCAGAGGTAGTGATACGCCGTTACCCAGCAGTAAGCACGCATATTTCAGCGTAATAGGCCGTATATCGGAAAAATGGGTCTACATGGGTGATGGAACGTCAGGGAGGGGGGAACATCTCGTACACGCTTGCGAATCTGTCGCGTCGTCAAAGCGGGCAAAGCCGTAGGACGTCGCTGCATGGCACAGCAGGGTGGTGTGTCTGCTGCCGCACGCGCCCGGCGATTCCTCGGAAGGGGGTCTGCGACCGCCAACTGGCGCTGCTCTGCCGTCCCTTGGGCGCGATGTCCCCGCCCGCGCAGACCAGGCAGTCAGCCGCCGAGCCCGGCGGCCACGGGCCGCGCCATGGAGCTCCTCGACAACGTGGTGGCCACCTATCGGGCCTCCGCGCGCGCCGGCTTCGAATCCAGGAACGCCGCGGTCCGCAACCGCAGCGGCGGCGCGCATTCGGCACCGCCCGCCAGCTGCCGTCCGGCCGTTGGCAGGCGCGCTACTGAGCGCCCGACCGCAGTAGGCGCACGGCCCGGAGTCTTCGCGACGACGACATCAGGGCCGCGGGCGGCGAGCAGGCCGAGGAGGGCCCGACCGCGACCGTCGCCCCGCGCCGTCGGACCACCGGGGCTGTTCCGGAACTGAACACCGGCCGCTCGGAGAAGGCCTCCCTCCCCTCACCGGCTCTGCGGGTGCGGTCGGGGCCGAACGGCACGGTCGGCCTTGCCGATCAGACGCTCGTCCACGCTTCGAGGAAAGCCCTGCGCCCGGCCGGATCGGCTGATTTGTGGTCCGCGTGCAGGACGCGCCAGGCGGTGAGTTCGAGGTCGCGGAGCCACAGCTCGCCGATGACCTGCGTTTTGAGTTCGGGGAGGTGGTCGGACTCGGAGAGTGCCTGGCCGATGACCTCGCCGGCTGCGATGCGCTGGGGCGGGGTCATCTCGTCGACAGCCGAGAGGATCTGCCCGGCCAGACCGGTGCCTTCCCCGGCGAGCGACCGCAGCACGCACGCCTTGATGTTGGCAGGGAGCAGGTAGAGGGAGCCCGAGGACCGCCACAAGTCCGACCAGAAGTGCTCTCCGGCCTCGGTGGGGGCGGGAAGCGCGGCCAGTAGTCCGAGGAGGTGTGCGGTGGCCGCGTATCCGTCGGAGTGGGCCGATGCGACGACGGCGATGTCCGCGACCCGCTCCACGTCGATCCGGCCGGCTTCGAGACGGGGGTCCAGCCCCAGCCGCTGTTCCAGCTGATGGGAAAGGGGGACGGACGCGTGGGAGCGGAACTCGGGAAGCATCGGCGGTCCTTGGACGTAGGAGAGCGGAGAGGCCCGTTCAGAAGCCCTGATTGTTCCCGTGGCCTGGCGGATTACACGAGTTCCGCAGCCCAAGTTGGTGGAAGACTGCCGGGACCGGAACCATGAGGCGGCTGCACCGGCCGCGCCCGGCGACGCCGCGCCGGCGGACTGCGGCCGACCTCAGGTAATGCTGCTCCGGGCAGGCTCCTAGCATGAACACATGGTTGCCAGTGATGCCCAGCAGTCCGAGTCAGGACGGGAAGCAGTGTTCCGAGACGACGCCCAAGCCGGCGGTGTTTTCTCCGCACCAACGGATGGAGGAAGCGAGGACTCCCAGCCGGTTTCCGCCCTGTTCGAGCGGGCGGCCGATCTGGTGGAGCCGATCAAGCCGAAGCTACGAGGCTGGCTTCACGCCGGCATGGTCCCCGCATCTCTGGCCGCAGGGATCGTCCTCATCTGCCTGGCAGGAACACCGCAGGCCACTTTGGCCTGCACCGTGTACGCCGTCACCGCCTGGCTGCTGTTCGGGACGAGCGCCGTCTACCACCTCGGCACATGGGGACCACTCGGCGAGGCGGTCCTGCGCCGCCTCGACCACGCCAACATCTTCCTGATCATCGCCGGCACCTGCACCCCGCTCGCCGTTCTCCTTCTCTCCCCTGACCAGCGGTCCGTCCTCCTGTGGATCGTGTGGACGGGCGCTCTGGCCGGCATCGCCTTCCGCGTCCTGTGGATCGGAGCTCCGCGCTGGCTGTACACCCCCTGCTACCTGGCCCTGGGCTGGGCACCGGTGCGTTACCTGCCCGACTTCCTGCACAGCGGCGGCGCGGCCGTACTCACCCTGGTCGTGGCCGGCGGGCTGCTCTACAGCGCGGGCGCGGTCGTGTACGCCCTCCAGCGCCCCGACCCCTCACCCCGCTGGTTCGGCTACCACGAGGTGTTCCACGCCCTGACCGTGGCAGCCTTCACCGCGCACTACATCGCCGTCTTCCTCGCTGCCCACTGAGCACGACGACGTTCTGATGCATGCCCGCCCAGTCGCGTGGGGCGGGCGAGTTGCCGACCGGCTTCCGGTCAGGGTGCGAGCGGGCGGCGGAGGGAGACGTAGTAGTCGCCGACCGCGGACAGGTAATCGTGGTCGGCTGTTTCGCTGTCGGTGGTGAACTGGGGGGCGGCTTTGATCTCTTCCTGCGTGCCCGAGACTTTCACCGTTTGCGCTTCGGAGTCGATGCCGGTGACGGCGCCGGCCGGGATCAGGACGCTCTTGCCGAACACCCACATGCCGGTGTCGACCACCAAGTGCTGCATGCCGGGCTGGTCCTGCTGGCGGTCCACGTGTCCGATGACACCGTCAGCGGCCTCCACGGTGAAGCCGACCAGCGACTGCCGGGACGTGTAACCGCTGTCCTGCTCGTACCTCCACATACCGCTCACGGACCCGTCTCCTCATCCTCGGCAACCGAACCCCGAACCCCGAACTCCGGGCCCCATCGGGACCAACGGCTCGTCTCGTCCTCTCCGCATGCCCCGGCGTTGGCCGCGCAACCGAGTCTTCTACGAAGCAGACGATTCGGCGGCGCGGCGGTATTCGGTGTTGACGCGCTGGGTTTCTTCGAGCTGGTAACGGGAGTAGCGGCGGTGCCCGCCGTCCGAGCGGAGCGGGGTGATGAGGCGGGCTTCGCCCAGGGCGCGGAGGAAGCCTGAACCTCTTCCGGAACGCGTGGAGGGGCCCTGGTGCCTATGGCACCAGGGCCCCGAAGGAACTGCTACACCAAAAGCCCGCCCGGATACAGCGCCGGCCGTCTGTTTA